>JAUXAB010000046.1 GCA_030615025.1 Phycisphaerae bacterium
CCTTAGCTTTTTAATTAGCATTCTACTTGTTAGTTCTGCGCCGGCCGCTTGGGTTGAGCTCACTGATTTGGTTCCGATAAGCTCCCTGCCGGGCGGGCAGTTAGAAGTTGGGGACAAACTGTTTTCTGAGTTTGAAGTGACCGGCATCGCCGACGGGGGGCCGCCGGAGCCGAGTGCCGGTTTAGTAAAGGTGCAGGGTGGCCAGAACAGCGAGACGGGCGACTACGGCTTGAGGTTTCGGCTTGCCTGGAATGCCGGCTCTAACCAACTCATAGACGCTGGCATAAACTTCAAGGTCTCTATCCTTGAAGGCTATGATCCCTGGCTTATCGAAGACGCTATACTCTGGCTCCCTGTAGCTGGTGCTACTGACGCGGGCCTCGTCAGCGTTACTGAAATAATATATGATGCTCCATTTATGGGAGTATCGCTTGCTCAACTGGACTGCAAGAGGGAGATGGGTGACGGTGGCGTTAATCTGATCGATAGTAGTGACTTGTTGGACTCAGGAGGGAGCCCAGTGCAAGTGAAAGAAATCTGGATCCGCACAGATATCATCGTCCGGGGCGGCTACAGTCCTAACCTCGGTACTGCCAATCTGACCGAGGTCTTTATGCTCTACAGCCAGATTCCGGAGCCGGCCACAGTACTTCTGCTTGGTTTAGGTGCATTAGCTCTGGTAAGAATACGCAAACTGTAGATTTGCGGCTTAAATTTATGAAACTCAAAAGGCTGTGAGCTTTCTCACAGCCTTTTTCATTTGTCTGGCCGAACTCGGCCTCCCAATCCCAGAACAGGGGAAAAAATAATCCCGTTTCTTCAAGCCAAAAAAAAACAGCTTTAAGGGCGAATCTGGCTGCACGACGAAACCACAAAACGAGCCAATAATGGGTTTTTGGCCCAAAAAGTGCGCCTTTAGAAAGAATTATCTGCTCCAGCGAAAAAAAATGAAAATTTTTAAAATTTTTTCATTTTTTTTATTGACTTCGATGCCGTGCCCAATATACAATAGGGTTTAATGGAGAGGGTGTGAGAGTGTATATACACCTCTCAACCCCTTTTGCGTGACAAAGAAATATTGTTTAGAGAAAAGGAATCGGGTGATGTCATGAAGAAAAACAGGAGGAGAATGAAGAAGTTAGCTGCAATTTTAACCGCAATCGTTTTCATCGTTACTGTTCCCGTAAGTGCTGTCCTTGTGCCTGACATCGGCGGCGACCCAATTCACACACAAGCAAACGATGACTTTTCCGGTCAGCAGACTGATTGGGGCCTGACGATATATTCGTATGTCTTTGACTCTACTTCTTCCAGTTTACCAAATCTTAATGTCTCGCTTGCTTCAGACGAGATGTTATTTGTGTATCTGCTCGATAGCGATGACACAAAAATTGTCTCGATGAGCCATTTTTCTGTTGGCGATCCATACCTGGTCCCTATCAACAACGTTGGTTACGAGGGTAATGTTGTGCCCCAGGGATACGATGCGCCCGATTATCAAAAACCATATCTATTCGGGTACTTCGGCACGGTTCAGGGGACAGAGACCATTTACACCTACGCTTACAATCCTATGGAGCCCGACCCCACGTTGGATCCTGACGAGTGGTCGTTGGTCTATTATAGGGCAGTAGCATCAGACTGGGGTTTGGTAAATGCAACCGTTTCTGGAGGCGGAGAAGATGACAATGGGTTCCTCCCCGGGCCGGTCCCCGAACCGGCCACAGTACTGCTCCTTGGTTTAGGCTCATTAGCTCTGTTAAGAATACGCAGGCGATAGTTTTGTGGTTGAGTATTTATGAAATTCAAAGGCTGTGAGTTTTCTCACAGCCTTTTCCATTTGCCTGCCCTCACTAAGGTCTATGCAATCCTTTTTCGGACCATCCCTTTCATCCCCACAGCACTGCCAGCGAGTTGGTCAAGAGAAAAAGCCTGTCGCAACATAGGCAAGTTTTTCCTTGACTTTGCCCCAATTTCCATATATAATAATGCTTAAAGAATAGATGTGTAAAAGTACGCATCATACTTACAAACTAAAGATTTTGTTTGCACGAATGCAGATTCAGTGGCATCGTGCAAAAGGCTCAGGGGGAAAAAGAAATGGGGAGGATGCATTTATCCGCTGCTTTCCTGGCTGTCCTTGTACTAAGCTTACCGGTTGATGCGTTGCACGCTGCCATGGTTTGCTCATTTGAGATCTTTACCGATAACGGCAGTTATTATAACAGTCCGGATATGGATTTGTACGTGGAAGTCTCTAATAGAGAAAGCCGCGTTGATTTCACATTTCATAATGAAAGCCTGATAGATTCTTCTATCGCAAGAATCTATTTTCAGAGCGGGGCATTTTTGGGCATTGCGGACATAATTGGAGGGCCCGGAACATCCTTTAGTCAGCCCGCAAAACCAGGTAATTTGCCAGCCGGTAATCTGCTTGAACCATCATTTGTGACAACGCACGAACTTTCTTTTGGTAGTGATCCGCCGGCGTCTAAAAATGGCATAAACCCCGGCGAATGGGTTATGACTACTTTTGACTTAATTAACGGCGGCACATTTCTAAATGTGGTTGATGAATTGAACCCCGGCGCATTGCGGATTGGCGTACATGTGGTTGGTTTACCCGATGGTTCAAGCGAATCGGCCGTCACAACTCCGGAGCCGACTACGTTATTTCTGCTTGGCTTAGGCGGATTGGCTTTGTTGAGGAAACGCAGGGTTTGAGCCAAAAATCAGAGCTTTCGTTGCGAATTGAAGGCTGTGAATTTTTCACAGCCTTTTTTAATTGCCGCCACTTAGCGAAAGTTCCAGAAACTTTTTGTTCGTACCATTTTATTTTGTTCTAAAGAGTACTTGCCACAAGCTCGTATCCAATAACTACGAATCCCCTGGGCCAATTCGCTAATTCTGGTGGATTTAAGCTTTTGGGGCTTGTGTGATTTGTTTTGTCAGTTCGCCCAGTAATGCGTGCATTTCCGGCTCGGAGCGTTCAGCCTCACCTATCTTGCTGCAGGCGTGCATAACGGTTGTATGGTCTCGGCCGCCCAAGTGCCCACCAATCTCTTCCAGGCTGTGCTTGGTTAGATTTCTCGCTAAATACATGCAAATCTGACGAGGCATTGTGATGCTTTGACTGCGTCTTTTGCTCTGCAAATCCGCAAGGCGAACGTCAAAATGCCTTGTGACCACGTCGATAATATCGGTGATGCTTATATGTCTGGCCGCCAAGCTAATTTGCCCCCCCAAGGCCGTCTGCGCCAATTCAAGGCTAATTGCCTCACCGGTAGTGGTCGCTACAGCGTAGAGGGCTGTCAAAGCACCTTCCAATTCCCTGATATTTGTATGTATTTTACGGGCAATGTATTCAGCTATTTCATCCGATATACTTATGCCGCGAAGGTGGGCCTTCTTTTGCACAATTGCGACCCTCGTTTCGTAGCTTGGCGGGTCAATTCTGGCGACCAGACCCCAGTTAAATCTGCTGATAAGACGCTCTTCGAGCGAAGGTATCTTGCCGGGTGGGCTGTCGGCGCTGAGGATGATTTGTTTGCCGCTATTGTAAAGGGCATTAAAGGTGTGGAAGAATTCTTCCTGACTGTGCTCACGTTCGCGCAAGAACTGAATGTCGTCGATTACCAACATATCGACAGTGCGAAACTGGCTTTGAAAGCCGGCCAAATTGCCTTCCTCAATGGCTCTGATAAAGCGATTGACAAATCCTTCACAACTTAAGAATTGGATTACGTCCCCATCGGATTTTCGTCCGGCTTCATAACAGACCGCGTGCAAAAGGTGGGTCTTGCCCAGCCCGACACTGCCGTAAAGAAAGAGCGGATTATAAGTATCTCCCGGCGAATGACTTACCGCCACACAGCTCGCGTGGGCAAGGCGGTTGCTCGGCCCCACTACAAAACTATCAAAGGTATAGTCGGGATGAAGTTTAAGCACAGGCATGCTTCGCTCAGTGCGGCGGCCGGACTCCTCGCGGGCAACAACGTTGAAATCCACAGTAACAAGATGGCCGGTTACTTGCTGAGCAGCTCGCGTGAAGCTATTTTTGCAGTTGTCGCGTAAGAATTGAGCGGTCACCTCATCCGGACAACCAATTTCGAGTGAACCGCCGTTCAGGTGGGCAACCGCTAACTTCTCGAACCACCTCCGGACGTTGGCTGGGTCAAGTGCTTTTGCACGGTCAAGAATATCAGCGAAAATGTCTTCAACTTCCCGAACTGCCAAGACCATCCTCCTTATGCGAGAGGCCTACCATATCCGTATTCTATGCAAACAGCAACCGACTATCAAAAACTTCCCTGGCCCGTTAGAAATTTTCCCCTGCTTGTTTCTGTCAGAGACCTTGCCCATCCTGAAATTTCTAACGGGGCCTGTTAAAAACTTTTACAAGACCGAGAACAGGCTACATCCTGTGCCTGAACAAATCCGGCAATCGAAATCTAATTCGAATCGTTCCGTTTGTCAAAAACAAACTTGCAGAAAAAAACAAAAAAATGCAAATTTTTCCCCGGCCCAATAGACAGTTTGGATAAATCCCTTCCTATCATCTCAGCGTAAGCGGGAATCCACTTGAAATTCTTGTAAATATCTGCGAAACTGCGTCAGAAAAATTTTTTATCCATAAGGAAGCAATTATGGGAATCTTCACTAAGACGGCAGGATATTTCAAAGACCGCTTGGGCAAAACGCGTGACAAAATCACCACTTCGCTCTCGTCGGTACTCACTCTGGGCAGAAATATCGATGAAACCCTGCTCGACGAGCTGGAGGAAACGCTGATAAGCGACGATATCGGCTTAGAAACGACGGACAAGCTCATATCCAGTCTCCGCGATGCTTACCGCAGCAGGCAAATCGCAACCACCGACGAAATACTGCCGTTTCTCAAGGAGCACATCAAAAGCTATTGGCCGGACCGCAATAGGCAATTGCGTCTCGCTCAGACCGGCCCTACCGTCATCCTCGTTGCCGGCGTCAACGGCACCGGAAAAACCACAAGTATCGCCAAACTCGGCTATATATTTACCCGGAACAACAAAAAGGTCATTCTCGCCGCCTGCGACACATTCCGTGCCGCTGCCGTAGAACAGTTAAGCATCTGGGCTGAACGCATCGGCGTCCAAATCGTAAAACACAAATCCGGCGGAGACCCCGCAGCGGTCGCTTTCGATGCCTGTGAAGCCGCCCTCGCAAGAAATACAGATGTCTTGATTCTCGACACAGCCGGGCGACTGCACACGAAAAAAGACTTGATGCAGCAGTTGACCAAGATTCGCGACGTAGTGGCCCGAAAAATCCCCGGTGCCCCGAATGAAGTATTGCTCGTTCTCGATGCCACTACCGGCCAGAATGCAATCGCCCAGGCAAAGATTTTCACGGAGGCAATTAACGTTACGGGAATATTCCTGGCCAAGCTTGATGGCACCGCACGCGGCGGAATCGTCATCGCTATTAAAGACCAGCTCGACATACCGGTAAAATTTGTAGGCCTGGGCGAAAAACCCGAAGATATCGCAGAGTTTGATCCAGAAACATTCGTGGAAGCATTGTTTAATTGACGACCCTTTTTTCGGAGGAGCAAAAAAATGAAAAAATCAGCAATCAAAACAGCAGAAGTAAGTACTCTGCTGCTGGCCGGCTTACTGACAGTAGCTTTATCGAGCACCATCTTTGCCGACGAGAGAGTCGTGAAGTATCAGCCGAAGTCCGGGCCATTGCTTTGGCCGTCGGAGCCTCCCGAGGATATTCCTTTTGAGCAGTCCAAAGAGCTGGTCGGGATATTATTTACGGGCGTGCACAGCGACTATCGAGTAGCGGACACGTGGTATCCTTCCTGGGCTTCGGATGACAATCTGTATTCTCCATGGACAGACGGCCAGACCGATGGAATGAGGTCCGGTTCCGGCGGACGCAACGCGACCACCGGCCAGGCGGTCATGATTGGCGATGACCCACTCAATCTCAAAATCAAGGCCCTCGGCACGACTAAGGGCGACCCGCATCCCTACCAGGGACGCTATCCTTGTGGAAGTCTCGTTTACAACGGCGTGTGGTACTACGCCACCTACTGTTTAGGCCCTGCGGGAAGCGTAATGCATGATGGCATGAGATGGAACTGGCCGGTCTTGGGCCCGATTCCGGGCTTCCGCATCTCCACCGACTACGGAAAAACCTGGACCGATACCCCACACACTCCAGCCAGGCCCCTTTTCCCCGAACCTGCCAAATTCATGGGGCCGCTCAAAATCGGCTCACCCAAATTTGTCGACTTCGGCAAAAATATGGAGCACTCCCCTGATGGCAAGGCTTATTTGGTCGGTTACGGGGCTGAAGAGAACGACCCCAAGCCGCGATACGCCAACCTGAGCTGGATATCCGGCGACCAGATTTATCTGGCCCACGTCACCCCCAGCATCGAAAACATCAACGATGAATCAAAGTATGAATACTTTGCCGGACACAATAACAAGGGCCAGCCTATCTGGTCGTATGACTTCAAAGACATCAAGCCACTGCTGGAATGGAACAACAATATGGGCTGCGTCACGATTACCTACAACGCGCCGCTCAGGAAATACTTGATGTGTGTAACCGACGGTTGGCCGACGGTCGCGAAGATGAATTCTTACATCCTCGAATCCGACAAGATTACAGGCCCGTGGAAGCTCATAACATATATGAAGGAGTTTGGAGAACAGGGTTATTTCCTCAATTTCCCCTCCAAATTCATCAGCAAAGACGGATTAACGCTTTGGCTGTGTTATTCAGGCAACTTCAGTCAGGGCTGGAATAACATCCGATTCAAGGCCATACCGCCGGGCAGTCGATACGGCCTTGTCCTCCAGCAGGTCAAACTGCTGAATTCGACGACGTACCGACAGTACAAAAAGATGCAAAACAAACAGCAGAACAAAGACCCGCTTAAAACTAGCAGTAACATAGCTCGTAAAGCCCTAATAACTGCCTCATCAACCTACGAAGGCTACACCGCCGAGGCAGCGATTGATGGGGTGGTCGGCGGGTACCCGGAAGATATATCAGCCGAGTGGGCCAGCGACGGCGAAAAGGCATCGGCAATGCTGCGATTGAGCTGGGACAAGCCTCAGATTGTTAATCGCGTCTGGCTTTTTGACAGGCCTAACACACACGCCGACCAGGTCACCGCAGGCACCATCACCTTCAGTGACGGTAGCACGATAACTGTAGGTGAGCTGCCCGACGATGCCTCTGCAGCCAAAGAAATCACCTTCCCACCCAAAAAAGTGACCTGGCTCAAGTTCGTTGTCAGTTCCGTCAAGCCCCAAACACAGAATATCGGCTTAGCTGAAATCGCAGTTTTTAGCGCCGAAGATTAAAAAGAAAGGCTCGAACCATGATTTCTTTTAACACTATACCTAACAAGAAAAGTCTGACTCATGCTTTTACAGTACTTTTAATAGGTGCAATCATATGGACACGGCCCGCATTGCCTGCTCCGAAACCCGTTCCGCGCATACAGGTCATACCGCTGCCCTATCATCAGGCTTCGTTTCAGCGTGATGGTGCAGAGATTGCCCGATACCACTTCGGCCCTTCTCTTCATCGCCCCTTCATATTTCCTGTAATTGGCCCTTCAGGCCGCTCCCTCACACGCATGGGCCATCCCCACGACCCCGAATCCCACAGCCACCACAACTCAGTCTGGATTTCGCACCATGACGTCAGTGGCATAAATTTCTGGAGCGATGGCGGCAAAGGAAAGATTCGCCACAAGCGGATTGTTAGATTTGAAGACGCTGCTGAAGCTTCATCTATAATCACAGAAAACCAGTGGGTATCCAATAAAGGCAAAGTCCTTCTTTTAGAAACACGCCGGTTAACAGCCGTGCCGCTCGACAGCCCCGAATGGCTTATGATTATTGACATGGAATTTAAGGCCAATGGTGCAGCGGTTACACTTGGGAAAACCCCTTTTGGGATGATTGGCGTCCGAATGTCCAAAACCATCGGCGTCAACGACGGCGGAGGGACCATTCGCAATTCCGAAGGAGCAGTCAACGAACGAGATGTTTTCTGGAAACGAGCCAGATGGGTTGACTATTCCGGCCCCATCACAAACGGAAAATTAGAAGGCATCACGCTCTTTGACCACCCGGACAACCCAAACTTTCCCACCTATTTTCATGTCCGCAACGATGGCTGGATGGGCGCTTCTCTAACCTTTGATGCGCCAAGAACGATTCAGCCTGATAAACCCCTGCATCTTCGCTATGGCTTATATATTCACAGCGATATGAAACCAAAGGACACTATCGAAGCAAAGTGGAAGCAGTTTACAACAGTTGATCCAACGAAGTCAGAAAATCTATCAAAGAATAAATAAAACATTGATTTCAGTTAGTGTCGCTGAGTAGGCTACACTTATTCCTGAGCATCTTTTTTATAAAGAAAAAGTTGATAAGATTTGCATTTTTTGAAGTCTTCGCCGCTTCTGCCACCCTCTAAATACTTTTTGTGAACCTTGCCTATTTTTTTCCTGTATTTCCACCTTAAAAATTTAAGGGCAATTGGGTACCTGCTCTCAAAAAAGCGAACGCCCGCATCTACAACAGGCTGGACCACATTCTCCAGCACATCGCAAAATAAATCCATATTTGGAGCAGTTTCTTCGGTAATATCCACGTTCTCAATTAGTCTAAAAGGAAATTTATCAATGAGCTCATAAAACTTGCTTAACTTGTGCCCCCCGCTCATAGCCATTTTGCCCTCGATATCTTTTCTGAATACGTCACATATAAATAAATAACCACCGCTTTTTAAGAACTCATTAGTTTTTGACAGGGCTTGTTCCATATCAATGTACTGGAAACTTTCACAGAACAAGACCATGTCATATCGATTAGCCGCTTGCAAATCTTCATAAAAACACTCAAAGATATGGCTTCTGTCTCCCAATAGCTCGCTGGCACGCTTCTTTAGAAAAGGACAGGGGGAAACACCGTCTACCTGGTATCCCATATCAAGTAACGTCTCGGCTATTTCACCTGTGCCACAACCCACATCTAAGATAGTTTTGACCCCATCAGGAACATGCGAGATGGTAAATTTGACATATTTATCCTGAGCCAGGTGTAAATTCGCAGCATCTACTTCGATGTCGCCCGTCCAATACCCGTAATGAAGATGCTGCAGTTTAAGAAAGTATCTGCCGCAGATGGAACCTACCTCTAACCCCAGTTCGCGGGATATAACTTTTTTTGTCTTCTTCTTCTTCTTCTTCATTACTTAATCATTTTCTAACCTTGTAAGGTCGCCATCTGGGTTACCCCCTTAAGGATTCAACAAAGAAATGCCCTGTTTCTCGAACTGAACCGGAATATCATATTCTTGGATAGTTTCCAAGATGTTCTGTTTTGGGCAGCCCGCCCGTCAGCGGCATTGCGTATTCGATAAAGGCATCGGTTACGCCGTTGCCCTCGGCGTTAATGAATTCATCCGGCATAGGTTTCGTCTTCTCGGCCACATTGCTAAGGTCGGTGCGGAATAATTCAACTTTATAATCCGCTCCGTTGCCGAGCCGTTTGATCGCCACAGACCCGCTGTCCTCTTCCATAGCATACTGAACCGCATGACGCCCGCACCATCGCGCCTCACGAACATCGACCTCCGATTGCAATCCCGCAAAGCTTCTTTGCAGATACCCAAACGTGTCAGCTCTCACCCGCTTTGCGCCAAGTTTACTCTTTACCTGCCCCGCCAGAAAGTCAGCCAGAGCGCCTGTGCCGGAAAGTTGTACATTGCCGTGCGCATCCGTTTCTACACCCTCAGCCAACTTCTTTGCCCAGGTAACCCCATCGGCATCACAGATTCCCTCGCTGGCTGTAACGACGCATCGGCCCAGTTTCTTTAAGACGCTGTCGACATCGCCAAGGAATTTGTCCATCGAAACCGGTCTTTCAGGAACATACACCAGATGGGGCCCATCATCATCTCTTTGTTTACCCAACGCAGTGGCCGCGGTCAAAAAGCCCGCATGTCTGCCCATAATCACATCGATTTTGACACCCGGCAGTGTCCGGTTATCCAAATCGTCACCCATCAGAGCGCATGCCTCGAACTTTGCTGCTGTCCCAAAGCCCGGACAATGGTCGGTAACCAGCAGGTCGTTATCCACTGTTTTCGGAATGTGAAATGCCCGTATATCAAAGTCTATGTCATCCGCCATCCTATTGATAATATGGGCCGTATTAGCCGAGTCGTTGCCGCCGATGTAGAAGAAGTACCGGATATTGCGCTTCCTGAAGACCTCCAGAATCCTCGCACAGTATTCCTCGTCCGGCTTATCCCTGCTGGAACCAAGCGCCGAACATGGCGAAGCAGCTACTTGTTCCAATGTATCTGCCGACAGTTTTTTCAAATCAATGAACTGGCCTTTAGCCATTCCGACTACCGCGTGCAGTGCGCCGTAGAGGTCCTCGATTTCCGGATGTTTGTTTGCCTCTTCGATGACGCCGACCAGAGACGCATTTATCACGGCAGTTGGTCCACCCGATTGTGCCACTACTGCATTTGCTCTTGGCGCATCTGCCATTTCATATACTCTCCATTGAAATTTCTGCCGTTAGGCATGCTGTGCATTACGTTACCATCACGGAGAACGAGATTATACACAGCCGATTCAAAGATACAAGGATAATTGGAAATTGGGTTTGTATTGGGTTTGTTTTCACAAATTGCCCAATTTGATATTTTTTCATAATCCTTTGTTGAAACTTTATTTACGTTCATTTTGAGCATCCGGCAAATTGGCTTTGATTGGGTTCGTTTGGGTTCGTATTGGGTTCGTTTTGGGTTCGTTTTGACCAAGTGTCCAATTGGAATTATTTTCATAATCCTTTGTTAAGATAGTACTTACGTTCATTTGACTTTTTCGGAAATTGGCTTTGTTTTGCATAAAAGGTCTAATTTGTAAAGCGCTCATGACATCTGTAAATGTTTCTTTACATCTGTAGAGCGACTTATATGCACGTAAATCGTTTATTGACCAAGAATTACCACAGATTGCACAGATTTTTTCACCACGAAGGGCACGAAGGGCACGAAGGCACGAAGAAAGATTAGACAGGATAACAGGATTTTTTAGGCGGCTAAATAGGTGTTTATTAGTCATTAATACACCAAAATGTTTAAAACCTTGGCATTTATGATGCAAAATAATGCTTTTTTTCGTGTATCTGCTGATACTAAGACTTGCGGTTCTCCGCTATATCCGGCGCCTACTGGCGGTTTACGTTTGCCTGCTGGCAAACATACAGGCATTTTAACAGAATTCCAAACAAAAGTAAAGAAAAAAGGGCAAAAAAATTAGCCACACACAGTAAGTAGGTGAAATTCGAGATACGAATCGTTCGACTCTGCTCAGGACAAGTTAACGCGAATGAGCACAAATAAAAAAAAGCCACGGAGGGCATAGAGATCGCAGAGAAATAATCAACTGCCTCAACCAACATTTAATAGGTAAACGATTCGCTGCTTATTCAAGGATACCGACCTATGCCATTCTCCCCATTCTCATAGTCCTGGTATAGTTTTCTATAAAGTTGTTGATGATGTCGGTCTCAGTAATATCCGATATATCAGCTTCTCTGTTGTCTTTTAAAATAGTTTTGTCACCTTCTTCGAGTGGACGACCGCTCTTGTTTGTTGCTTTATACTTAACATGTACTGTTGCCATCGTGGTTCCCAAACTTATGTCGAGAGCGTATATGAATTCGGTTCTGTTTTTAGATCGGACTTCCATTACGCTTGAAATGTCGCCCCTTTCAATTAAGACCTTCTTTTCGTGTTGCTTCAATTTGTGAGCCAACTTGCGGAATGCAGGTTCAACAACTTGAAGTGTAAATTCCTCGGCTCGCTTTCTCACTTCAGTCTTTGCTGCTCTGTCTGTTTCCATCTTTCCCTTGTGTGCTTCCTCGAATTCCTTCTGATTTTGGAAAAAATCCTCTAGTTTCTTTTCCCAATTATCCATTTTTACCTCACTTTTTCTTTAATTATGCAGAGTCTCGTAGAACAAAGCCTCGGACATTCTTTAAGGTGGGGCAACCTAATCCGCCGTAGCGGCTGCGAAGGCCGGAAGCCCCACCCTACCCGCAATACGCTATACGAATTTATTTGCAGCTTCGGCCTACTTTTTCTTCTTCGCACGGCCTACCGGTCATGAAAGAAGCCTAAACTGGTAAACGTTGCTTATTATTGTCGGTCTTCGTCACGTTGATAGCCACAATCAGGACAATAAGTAATAGTTTTCCTCCTTAAAGGACGCTTATGACATTTTGGGCAGGAGATGTTCTTCAAGTGCGCTTGGAATCTGACAACTTGATTTGAGTTTAGCGTTATCCAGGTTTGGCCCATTCCAGCGTGGTACTCGAGAATACCATTATTTTGCATTTTGCTGCAGAGTTCATCAAACTTGTCAGTACGTATGCCTTCTGTGTCCATTTCCTTTTTGAGTTCGTCAAGGTCCAAAATATCCACCAACTTGTTTCCATCAGCCTTGCGTGAGAGTAGATCCACGAATTTGACTTCTTCTTCGTTAAAATCGTAGCCGCTCGAAGCTTCAAGAATCATAATATGTGTCCTCCAAAATTTATTCAGAACAACACTCTTTTCTACTACGTTTTCTGTGCAATCGCGCTCGCTGTTGGCTGGCGGATGTACTTGATTCTCCCGCTGCCGTTATGTGGCTTCCTGGATGTCCCCGCTTCCACAACGGGGACACACTACTGGATAAGATGGGAGGTGTTTTTCTTTGGCCTCACCGGGCTCAAAGACGTTTTTCTCAAACTCGCACCTGCACTTTTTACATATGAATCTTTGTTTTTTCATTTTTATTCCTATCCCTGATTCAGATTCTCGGTAAATGTCCGCCACAGATACTCCGCTGCTTTTTCGGCGCTAAGTAGCTTGCCTTGTTCTGCACCTGGCATTGTCGCCCACAAGCTTGAGGTGTCGAAGCCAAGCTTGCTACCGTCATCGCTAACAGCGAGCCACCCATTACATGAGTTGTCAGAATCGATATCGAAGTGTCCGGAACTGTAAGCTATTGAGTCGGAACGCATAGGACCGCCCATCCAAATTTTGTACTTGGTTTTAACTTCGCCATGGACGTATATAATACTGATGAACTTAAAGCGGTGGACATCGGTGAAATCTGTTTCCACGTCTGAGTATTGCCTTTCCAACCTCGCTAATCCCTCCCGAAAATATGCCTTGATTACACCGAATGATGTCTTAAGGAAAAGGTCTTTATCTCTTTGCGTAAACTTCTTCTTTATTGGAGGCATTGGTATATCGAAAGATGTCCCGCTTCCCAGCTTGGACTTTTCGCGAACAGAGGGCTTACCCATTGATAAACGAACCTTCAGTGCTTCGATTACTTGATCTACATTCTCGTTCCATACAATGTATGCTTTATCGCTCAGGAGAGGATATTTTCTTATAATGAGGTTCTTGACTCTCTCCGGGCCTAATAAGAGTGGAAGAACACGCACGTCTCCGGCGGAAGCTTCAACATTAAGGGCCGAGTTCAGTTCGCGTTGCGGCCAGTTCTTAGAAAGGAATGCTTCACTGAGAATCACGACAACATATCTTGATATTTTGAGGCCGTCGTTAACTTTCTGAGTTATGCTATCACCCCATTTTATTTCAGCTTGGTCATACCAATACGTTATCCCAGCATCATGTAAAGCCTTCACCAAAGGTGTTATAACTTCTGCTTTGTCCTCACTCGCATGACAAAGGAATATATCTTTCTTATTAACAGGCATTATCTGATCCTTCAATAAGCACTATTCTGTCCCAAATAATTGGATAATTAAAGGTGTCCGGTACATTTTTTTCTCAAAAACCAAACTGCCGCATTAAAAAAACTCCCGGCTATCCTTATTTCCAATTCTTCTCACTCGCTAATGAGAGAATCTACACTATTGAAGCTGGATTTTCAAGAGATTTTTAGCGAATTAGAGAATTAGACATTGGGGTATCAGCTCATCAGAGGATCAGGTAGCGGATATCAGGCAAGCAGGGTATCAGGAGCTTAGCGGATTGGAGAATTCGTTACTACCCCCGATCAAGCATTCACCAGTACTCACTTGATCTCAAACTCGGTGGCCGGGGTCAAGAAATACAGCCATTTGCCGAGCAGTTTCTCCTTCAAAATTGCACTGGCAGCCCTGCTGTAAAGCTCCAACTGCCGGCGATAAAGCTCGGCACGCTCGGCGACCTGTTCTCCAGTTATTTTGTCGGTCTTGAAATCTATTACGACCAAACCCTTCGGTGTTTTAACCAGCATATCAATTATGCCCTGAACGACGATTAGCTCGTCGCTCGAATCACGAAATTCGGAGGCGGGCATCGCAAAGGTGAACGGCCATTCACGCCGAACGCCCGAGTACCCTTCAAGAACTTTCCTCCCTAATTCACTTTCAAAAAACCCGACTATCGAACCTGCGTTAATATGCTCAGCAACAGCTTCGATTAGAGCACCATCAGCCAAAAGTTTTTCTTTTGTCTTTTCGACCGTTTCCTTGCTTACGGGCTTAGCCAAGTCAAGCTGGGCAATTACAAGGTGTGTAGCCGTGCCGATCATTAGTCCTTCTACAGGTTCGGCCAAACCAGTTTCAGTAGCGCAAACAATCCCTGGCTGGCGGTCCAACGTCCTGCAATAATCGATTTTTATGTATTCGTCACTGCGATGCGTCAATTGGGTTACCGACTGTTTCGCGGGCAGCATCGGCGCATCACCAAACCCATATTGCCAGGCCAAGGACTTTTTCACTTGTGAGAGTAGTTTTGACCCCTCGCTAACGCTCGGGGCTCTGTTTTCTGTTTTCTGTCTTCTGGCTTCTGGCCTTTTTGCCTGTTTACCGGCCTTTAGTTGGAAAATAAAGTTGGATAGTTGCCTCAGTTCTTTTTGGTGGTAAAGTTTCAAGTTAAATAAATCATTATCGACAGCTTCCGGCACCAGGCTGGTTTCAAAAACATTATGTAAGTTTTTCTGGTCGGAAAGTCCGTAGAGAACCCACTCAAGAGGACTCTGGCACCAGCGTAGCTGCCAATCGGCAATCGGCTCGTCACCAAAGAAAAAGCCATTGTAGATAATATTCTGACAACGTTTTTTCTCCGCCGAAGCGGACAAAATAAGCCGGTCTTTGGCCCGCGTTGTCGCAACGTAAAGGATACGCATCTCCTCCGCCAACACTGTTGACAGCTTCTGCTCCGCGATAACCTGGTGTGCAAGCGAGCGCAGCTTACTGTTTGACTCACGGTCGATAATTTGCAGCCCTAACGTTTCATCAGCATCAGCAAGAAAGTCTCCGTAAATGTCTCTTTTATTAAATTTACTGTCCAGCTCAGCTAAAAAGACGACCGGAAATTCGAGTCCTTTGCTCTTATGCACGCTTAAAATGCGGACAGCATTACCCGCTGATGCTTCCGGCTCAGCAGGCGCCCAATCCTGGCCCACTTCCTGAAGCTTCTCAATAAACTCAACAAACCGCGTCAATGACAGGTTCCCTGCGCTGCTTGCAAAACCCTCAAACTGGATTGCTCTATCGTGCAGTTTAAGAAGATTGGCCCTGCGTGCCTGGCCGTTTGGCAGGGCTGAAACAAATGACAGAAAGCCGGTTTGACGATATACCTGCCAGATCAAATCAGCTAAATTGCCACGTCGCGCAACTGTCCGCCACTGCTCAATCGCAGCCAGTATTTCTTTCAACCTTTGCGCCAGTTCCGCATCCTCACCGTTGTTGGAATATTCGATTACGCAGTCGTAGAAGCTCTTGTTATGCCCATTTGTTTTGCTGTGGATTTTTATCTTTGCTAATTCAGTGTCACTAATCTTGAAGAATGGGCTTCGCAATACAGCTGCCAATTCGATATCGCGCCGGGGATTGTCCAGCACCTTTAGCAGGCAAAGACAATCGCTGATTTCAGTCGCTTCAAAATACCCCGCCGTAGCTTCACAGCTCACAGGCACACCCGCTAACCGAAGCACCTCCACATAATCGTTGGCCTTCTTGGCCAGTGAACGCATCAGTATCACAATGTCACGATATTCAACGTCTCGCAAGCAATCCTGCCGTCTGTCTACTATTTGAAACTCGCCCTTGCCCGTGTCTGCTCCGACCATCTGCTTGATACGCCGGGCAATCATCGTCGCCTGTCGTTGGCGAGCTGTAACTATACTTTGATTTTCGTATTCGCTGGATTCGATTTTCTCTTCATTTTGCACATCCTGGACGCTAACTGTTTCATCGAGTATATGAAACTCAACCACTGGTTTATTGTCGTCCGGCTCTTGTGCTTTGGATTTGTCTTCAATTGCAGGTCTCAATTTTGCCGACTCATCATAATCAACCATTGTAAAGGATGGGGTCATTATGCGGCTGAATACTTTATTGACAAAATCGAGAATCCCTTTAGCCGAACGGAAATTGGCATTCAGGTCGACCCGCAATCCGTTTGGTGCATCGGCCGGGTCAGCCGACGCAGGCTTGAGACGCTCGATAAAAATCCCCGGCTCAGCTCCCCGCCAGGCGTAAATACTTTGTTTAACATCGCCGACAACAAAAACATTTCCTTCACAGCTCAGCATGTCAAGTATGGCCTGTTGGACGGCGTTTATATCCTGATATTCATCGACAAATATGTATTTGTACCTGCGCCGAAGTGCCAGGGCCGTCTCAGACGGCAACAGATTATCCCCCGAAGAGTCCTCCTCGGTTAAAAGCTTTAGAGCATAATGTTCGAGGTCGGCAAAATCCAGACAGTTAATCCCTCGTTTGGCATCACTGTATAACCGGTCAAATTTTTTAACAAGCTCAACGAGCACCTTCGTCTGCAAGCTCGCCGCTCTGCCGACCCTGTCGAGGTAATCGGGATTTACCATTGCAAGCTCCGAAAGCTCTTTGAAGCTCTCCACAGCTCTTCTTGCTGTCCGCTGGAGCAACTCGGCAATCTGGTCACGCACATCCTTCGGCTTATACGTTGTAGGCTTGCGAAAATTTCTTATGGCCTCAGCGCACTTATCCCAGTCGTCCGCTTCCAAAAGCTCACCACATTCCACAACCGGCCTAATATGACTCTCCTCCAGCTTCTTAGCCCAATCGCCGCCGCTCCCATCATTTTCATATAGCTTCTGACAATGCCGAAGTTGATGAATAATGTTTTGTAATTTCTCAGCAATAATCTGCTTTTGCTTCTTACCTAAATCGGTCGTGAAGGGATTGGCCGCCTCTGCAAGCCGTGCCGCTCGCTCGTACCAGTTTTGTCGTGAAACTACACTGTCCAGAAAATCGCTGAGCTCTATTACCTTTGCAAGAAAACCATCATTTGTACGAAGGTCTCGTCGGTACAAGAGCTGTTCGAGAGCCGCTCGTATGTTGCTCTGCTCCCAGGCCCAGTCGATGGTCTTTTCCAGCACCTCTGCTTTGAGTAATCTCGCTTCGTCGGCGTCAATCACGCGGAAGGTCGGGTCAAGGGCGAGCTTATAGAAATACTTGGTGATAAGCCGTTTGCAAAACGAATGTATCGTACTGATATCAGCGCCTTGCAGTAATATAAGCTGGTGGCGGAGGTGAGGGTCGCCGCTTACCAGAAATGCCGCTCTTAATTGCTCGGCAATCCGCGAGCGCATCTGCTCGGCTGCCATCTCCGTAAAGGTCAATACGAGTACGCTCCAAACATCGGGACATACAGCTTGGTCGGATACGATGTTGACACATCGCCCTGACAGTACCGCTGTCTTTCCGGTTCCTGCTGAGGCGGTTACCAGAACGTCACTGCCCCGTGCCGTAATCGCCCGCCGCTGCTGCTCAGTCCACCTTATCTTCTTTTCAGCCATCAGGCCCCTTCATCTTTTCAAGAACCTGCAGTTTCTTGAGCGGCGACAATACGTTATAGTCATTTACCTGCCAATCAAATCGGCAAACTGATTTATACTTGCAATAAGTAGTGCTACACGCCGGTTCGGTGCCAAGCCTGTATGGCCAAACATCAATCTTGCCTGAAACAATCTCTCCCGCCAGCTCAACTATTTTTTTCTCAGCATATTCAAGTACTGCTTCAAAATCGTTTGGCTTCAATGCTCCACTTTTGCCATAGTCACCGTACTGACCATCTTTTGAGCTGATGCGGAAATTATAAAATTTGTTCCAGCCGGAACTTGTTGCAGCATCAAGCTGCTGGAAAAATTCACCGTTCAATATTCCCTTCGCCTTATAATCAAATTTTTCCGCTTTCCCTGACAATTCATCGAGAGCAGCCTGTCCAATCACTGTTTCTACCGGCATATAAAACGCACCAACTATGCTCTTTGATTTAGAATCCGTTGCATTGCGAACGGCCAACATATAAATCGGAAGCTGCATATCCAGGCCATAGTAAAATTTTGACCAGCTAAAGGATGCGCCTCGACGCTTATAATCTAAAACGACCGTAATTTCTTTGCCGTCAAGTTTTGCAATATCAAGCCGGTCAATTTTGCCGTTCAAAGACAATAAGCGGCTATCTGCAAGGGCAAGCTCATATTGGCCAAGTGTATCCTGTGTATCCCGGACTTCACCGAACGATACTTCAGACAAGATTGGCCTGTAACTGCCTGCGCGTACCATTTGCGCTATAGCACGAACGCAATCTTCAAGAACTTCAGCGGCAGAATTGATGATGAATGTGTTGTGAGCACTGCGGCGGGTAAAGTTGGATATAAAGGAATCTTCTCTGACAATTTTCGATATCTGTTCGCTTAGCAGGCCTAATAACTCCTTATCCTCAACTGTCGCAAAATCTTTATTTTCTTCGCTAAGTTTCTTCAGCAAGGCATCCAAAACACGATGGTAAAAAACGCCTAAGTCCAACGGCTCAAGTTTAAATTCTTCTCGTTCTTTTAATTCCAATACATAGCGGGCGAAATACTGATACGGACACGCCGCATATGTACTCAGCTTTGTTGCAGAGCTTCTTATCTGCTCACCAAAGAGCTTCTCGACTACGTCCCTATCCAGCTCTGCACGATTGTCATAATTTATCGCTGACAGCACATTTGAGCCTGACTCAGTAAGTTCTTCATCGGCGCACATATCATCCAATAACTCACTAAACTTCTCATAAGAAGCTCCAACCGAGTATCGAGTATCGAGCATCGAGTATCGAGACCCATCTTTTCCAAGCCCGCTGCAGAGCAAATCGGCAAGCTCTCTCTCATTGTGAACCTTCTCTATCGCAATCTGCTCGCCCGCAATCGACTCTTCGCCGAGATTTTCAAACAGTGATTCAAGATTGTCTATAAATTGCGAACGAGGTACGGCGCTGCCTTTATCATCAGTTATCGCGTATGATACACAGAGAAACTCCGACGGACGTGTAAATGCAATGTAGGCCAGGTACTGCCGTTCGCTGAGCATCTGACTTGCTGCTGCTGCCAGCGCAAAATCCGCCGACTCGGCTGCGCCGCGGTCCTCATCGGTCAATATGCTGTCCGAACGGAGCGGGGCGGGAAACTGCCTTTGTGTCGCACCTATTAGAAACACCGCTTTCAAATCGGGATGTCGGCTGCGCTCGATAGAGCCGACAAGAACCTGGTCCAGGGTCGGCGGAATGAAGGCCAGCGTCAACTGCGAAAAAGCAGAATTGAGAATCGCAAGATAATCCTGACAGGTCATCTCTTGCCCGGCAAAGACCTCGACAAGCTCATCAAATATATCTATGAGCTTATCGTAAAATTGCTGATGTTCATCGGCCGCTGTGTTATCTTTTCTTTCTGGAGCTTCTTTAATCCAGTCCTTGATTGTTTGCCTGACCTGCAGCACCTTGAGAAAATCAGAAATAGCTCGCACAAACTCGCCTGCGCCCATTGTCTCTTGCGGATTGTCACCTGGACAAAGTCTGTCCCGAAGCTCAAGCAAAGGCCCGCTCACTTTTAGCCGGATTTCGTTTATCCGCTGCTCGTCAAAGTCGTCATCGCCCGCAAAATGCCACCCCTGCCCGCTTGTCCAGTCTCTCTCACCTATGCCAAATGCAAGACAGTAATTCTCCAGCAGGTCAATGTCGCTACGCTCTATTGGCACAAGGTCGCTTTTAAGATAGGCGAAAATATCGCTGTGGGAGAAACCGCCGGTCACCGCCTGCAGAGCCGAACAAATAAGCTGGATAGCCGCATGCTGATTCAATGATTTGCGCTTATCAATAAAAAATGGCACGCCGTAGTCGTCAAAGTACGCCCGTATATAGTGTTCATAGCGGTCAATGTCTGATGCGATAACCGCAATGTCACGATATCGATAATCTTTCTCCTTGACCAATCGGAGTATCCCTCTTGCGACAAACCGGACTTCGGCCCGGGCATTTGGTGCCGATATGATGCGAATATTGCCTGCCCCGTTAGAAGCTCCCGCCGTTGGCATTTTTTCCGGTTTCAGCTCGAATACGTTTCGCTCGATATGAGCAAGCGGCCGACACGAAGAGAATCTAACCGCCTCATCAAGAATTATCGGCCCGGCCAGTTGAAGTTTGCATTTTTTTATTATTTCAATAAGAGCGGCGTATGTTCGTTCAGTCGGGCCAAACAAGCCGGCAGGGTCTAACTTCGCGGCATCCGGATTTGCCAAATCGATATTTAACGGGTCCAGACAAAGCGCAATTTGTGCATCTGCAACCGCCTTCAGCAGCTCAGCTAAGATTGCAAGCTCCGCTGTCGTAAAGCCGGCAAAGCCATCAACCCATAGCTTCGCACCTTTAACAAAACCCGCCGTCCCCACCGCCTGGCACGCACGGGTCAGCTGAATATCAGGGTCAATAAACTTACCCTCGATAAACTCCAGATATTCTTTGAGAATTAGGCCGATATCGCCAAATTTTAGCGCAGCTAAATTGTTACGTTCGTCTTTCACTAATTCGTTCAGCAACTGGTCAATATCGTCTGGCGTCTTTGCATACTGGTGCAGTTCGGTAATAGTCTGTGCCATTTGCCGGCCCAACCCGGGCCAGGTCGCTGATGAGCCGAAGACTTTCAATTTACTTTTATTGTCTCGCAAAATCCTATGGACTATCATTTGCCGGCCGATGCGCGAAAGAGCCGGCCTCGCCGTATTCTTACCTGACAGTAAAAACTGTAAACGGTCAAATGATAGCACGTGCAGTCGGCTGTAGCCGGCTATTCTTTTATCAGCCAGGATAGCACGCTCAGCCTGATACGTCGCCTGCTCCGGAACCAGCAAAATCAACGGCTGTTCGTCACCGGGCTCCAGCAAGGCATCGACGATCGCCCTTATACAAAAGCTCGTCTTACCCGTCCCGCTTCTACCAAGAATAAATTGAATTGCCATAGCTATTCTAAGATTTATTTATAATTTTCGGCCCAATCCAATATGGCCGGGTATAACTCCGGTATTGTCTGTCCCTCTTTGCGGGCCAGATATATTTCCAACAGTTTCTTATCGAACTGCTCAAACAACACAAACTTCCTGGAGTTGACCATCTGCCTTGTCACTTTGTTGTTTATAATTTCAAAAACCTTTTGCTCATAATTATCATGAGCATACAAAGTAAAAACCGCCCACGTCATGTACTCGTTAAAGGTCCTTTCGGGGGAGGGGTAGCCTTCCTGTTCGTTCCATTTTTTAAAGTCGGCAAAAACTTTTTTCACCCGGCTTTTGTATTCTTTCGTTATTGAGTTGACATAGTTATGGTCGATTTCTGTAAAAACTCCTCTTGTTAGCAATCCTTCCCCAACCGCATCTGAGTACTCTCCGGGCTCGCCCGGGCCGCTTACAAACATTATGGACTCACTGAAGCCATTTTTCTCAAAGTTGCACGTTTCGTGAGAACTTCCGAGAAGTGGAGAAAAAACCACCTTGTAACAGTCGTGCCTGGCGGGAAACCTCTCCTCCAGCCATGTCCACATCTTACGCAGGGGTACCTTTTGCCTGTAAAGCCGTATCTGTTCCTGATAGTACGGCAGATTGTCGCGGTAGAACTTTCTGAAGTTGCTTACCTTTGCAAAATCCTCCACAAGTGCCAAATGCTTTTTGAAATGGTTGGGCCTACGCATATTGGAATAAATTCCACCGTGAACTACTTTATCCCCATCAAAGACATAACAGATGCTGTTATCACGAAAGTGATAGGTGAAATTATAATGCAAAGAAGGTTCCAGAATCAGAGGATGGTCCTTGAACGGCTTAAAATACTCGAGCACCTTTTCATAATAAGCACCCCGTTTGCGAACCCGGTAGGGATGTTTGAGCCCCTCTTCAGAGATGGCGATAGCGATATTGGCCAATTCAAACATCTCCGGGATTTCCACGAGTGCTTTACCTCTGTTTTCTTCGATATACTCCGCACTGTAATTTGCTCCGATGAGAGAGTAAACGAAATCCCAACGACACTCATACATTAGAAATATAAGAATCCCTGATAGTCCTGCGAAAACAGCAGCGGAAATCAGAATCCGTTTTAGAACCTTGCCCCTGTAGTAATCGTCACTTAACATAATTCTCTCTCCATCATCTCATTTACCCATATTGCTTCTGCCAAAAAGGAACCGAAATGTCACAAAAGAATCTCGAAGCCCGGTATTTACCGAACTCGAACGCTTTTTACCACAAATTCGGCACTTTTTCAAACTTGATATTCCGACATTGACCTGAATGTGGTATAATTGAAATCGAGGAAAAATGGTAGTTACTACTACAAAAAAGTTACAGGCAGCAGTTCTTACGGTTTCTTTCGTTATCTCTGTCTTTAGTCTGGCTTGCCTTGCCGACACATTTACAAATCGTAAGACTGAAGAGATGCTGCACGGCTACGCAACCAGCCAGACTAAAGGCAGTGAAACCATCGTTCACACCAAGGAAAAAGGCAAGCTCACGCTCAACCTGGCCCAGTGGCAGATTACGCCTGACCAGTTCGGCAGGAATAATAAGGTAATCATTTTAACAATCGATGACTATATTGGGCTCCAGATAGAAACTCAGGCACTGGAGCAGGCAATAATCAAGGCCGCAGACCAAGGCCCCTTGTTTATTTTGATTGAGATAAGCACGCCGGGCGGACAGATGAACTTGATTCAGCGGACTTGTGGCGCGATTACCAATACCAACAACTGCCAGGTCGCGGCTTTTGTCAAAGGTGGCAAACACAGAGGCGCTTTATCAGGCGGTGCCGCCGTAGCCATTGCCTGCGATAAGATTTATATGGCCGGTAATGCCGTCATAGGCGCTGCTACACTCGTAGCCCAGTCCGGGGCCGGTCTGAAAGAAATCAAAAAGGTCTTCGGCGAAGAACTGGGGGAGAAGCTCGTCTCGTCTTGGCGCGCTTATCTTGCTTCAATGGCTGAGCAGCACGGCCGACCCGGACTGCTCGCAATGGCCATGGCTGATAGGGACATCGAAGTCATAGAGGTTTCAGAAGCCGACAGCAGACGCTTTATTGACCCGGTCAACAAAAGTCCTCGACAAAACCTCCTGCACGTCTGGAGCAAAAAAGGTACGCTTTTGACCTTAACCGCACAACAGGCTGTCAAATGTGGAATCGCCGACAAAGTTATCGATTCCCAGCAGCAGCTCCTCCAGCATTTGCAAGCCGAAAACGCCAATATCGTAATGAACACCGATTTGCAGGATGCTCGATTGGAATTAAAAAGAGTAAAAGGACAAATAGCAAGAATAAGAAAGTCGCTTGACCTAAAAACCAGACAGCTCGAATACCAGCACCCAACTCCTAAGGTACTCAAAATCTTGCGAAGCGAAAGAACTGATTTACAAACCCTGATAAGACTGGCCAGGAAGTATCCTGATTTGCATCTTGCCACATATCCTTTCGAGATTGAATTGAATTCAATAGAGGCCGCCTATGACAAACTAAAAAGATCCACTCGAAGGCGCAGATAGTTGTCAATATGATTTTGAACCGTTAATCTCAAACTCCCCGGCCCTGCTCCGTCACGTTCTAATCCGCCAAAACCACTACCTGAGCAAACGCCAACAACTTAAAACTCAAAATCCCTTTCTGCTCTGAGTCTCTTCAGCATACTTCGCCGCTTTTTTTCCTCCAATCGCCGCTGGCGAGCTCGCTCCGGCACTTTCGTCTTTTTCCGCACAGGTTTAGTCTTTAACGCTTCTCTCAATAACTCCTGCAATCGCTCCACGGCAGCCCTGCGATTTGCCTTTTGTGTCCGAAACTTTTGCGAAACAACTCTTATTATCCCATTTTTGTTAGCCCGCGTTGACAGCCGGGTGAGTATTCGCTGCTTTTGTATATCGGAAAGACCCTCGCAGCCTGCCACGTCAAAAAACAGCGTTACCCGGGTATTGACCTTGTTCACATTTTGTCCCCCCGGCCCGCCGCTTCGCGACGCCTTAAAAACTATTCTCTCCTCACTAACAAATATGCCATCTGTTATTTCAATCACCGGTAATCACCAATCAAATATCGATTGAAAAGACTTCCTTTACTATTCTGAGCAAGCAAAGAATTTCAACTGCACAATTGTAAACCCTAAATTACAAATTGTAAATCAGTATGTCAGCCTCACTGCCCTTTGCAAATTATCCCCTCCGCCTTTTTTGTCTTGAACCAAAGCAAAAAGATCTTATACTATTGACGTGCTCGCAATGTGGAATTTGCACACCCAGACAGCGAAATAACCAGATTTTAACCGTATGAATAGGAGACAAAAAATGCAAACGACAAACTCAAAAACAACAGTAGCAATAACCCTGATAGCTTCAATTGGACTCTTGGGCTGTTCTCTGTTCACTGTAGCCGCAGATTCGAAGCCGACCGCAGCCAGGCAAGACCCCAAACCGGAAATCGAAGAACTAAGGGCCGGCAAAAACTACATTCCAACAAAGGTTTACAGTGCCGAAGATGACCGGCAAATCCTAAAGCTCTTCGCCGGCCTGCGAGTCGCCGACGTCTCAGACGGTATGGACAAAGTTGGCCTGACCAATATCGGTCTTATGTCGCCGGAAATCCACGCTGCATGGAAGGATACCAAACATTTCACACACCGATTTATCGGCATCGCTGTTACCGTGCGATACGTCCCAACCAACAAGCCGCCGGCACCACCCATGGAAACCGAGGCATTTAACCGCTGGGTCGGCCAGTGGTATAGCAAGCTCTCGAGCGAGCCATTTGTTCCGCTTATCCGCAAGGGCACGGCCCTTATCTTCGACGATGCTCCGGACAGCGACGTCGGCTCCATCGGCTCAAACAACATTATGGGCTGGAAACTGAAAGGATGTGTCGGCGTAGTCACCAATACCACCGCCCGTGATACCGACGAAGTCGCCGCCGAAAAAGTCCCCCTTTATTTTAGGAAAGTTGGCCGTGGCATTCGGCCGGGCAGAAACGAAATCGAATCTGTCAACCGTCCTATCGTCTGCGGCGGCGTATTGGTAGAGCCGGGCGATGTTATCGTCGCTGATGGGGACGGCGTAATCGTGGTCCCACGTGCAAAGGCCAAAGAAGTCGCCGAATACGCTCAGGCAATCCTCGACGGCGACAAAGCCGGACGCCGGCAGTTATACAAAAAGCTCGGATTACCACCCGACGATTCAGTCAAGTAACTACGAGCCGGGCTTTATAACATGACATGCCTGACATGGACTCCATATCTTGTCAACCGGCACTTACGGTTCTTTTTTGCGGTCCTTCTTTTCCAGATGTTCGGCTATTCGCTTTAGCTGTTCCTTCATCTGTTCAGTTTGCTGCCGGATTTCCTCGAGTTGCTTATGTGTCGTTTTTGAGCCGAGGATACTCGGGGCGAAGATAAAGAAAAATATTATTGCTATCGCCCCGCCGATCGCAATAAAGCCCACCCCGTGCAAAATCTTCTCTATAAGCTCATACATTCCCACATCCATCGTCACGTCCCCAGCTCAAAGGCATGTCCGGAAAAAATCCAGGGCCCTGGGCCCTATCAAAATTCAAAACTGCATCCCATCCCTGTCATTGCGAGCGAAGTCTTCAGCCCTGAACCCAGTCGAAGTGGAAGCAATCTCAACCGCACAATTGTAAATAGTCAATCGGAAATTGTAAATCAGTCTCTCATCCCCGCATAGGCGGGCAGCAGCAGCGGCCGCAACTCTGTCGGCCGTCGTCCGGTCGTCCGTTGTTGGCTATTCACTATCTTATTGACTTTTGGCTTCCGGCTTTTGACTTTTCGGGCTTGCACTCTTAGGTTGCGACTGACCCTGCTCGCTATCTTCCGGCTTCGCTCTCTTTACAACAAAGAAATAAACAATCGCCCCTATGAAATAAAACCCAAGCGAAAGCACAATCACAGCAGCCCATATCAGCCTGTCGTACTCGGCTTCTTTTGTAAACGGGTGATAGAACTTCGACACCGGCCGTTTCAAACAGTCAATAAGCATAACAACCGAAAAAATCACCCCCGCGATTCCCAATAGCCCCGCCAGCACACCAGCACCAACGATTGGCACCATCGGCCAAAACGGAAACCTACACACTAATGCCATAATCATAACAAGTACCTCCAAAAAAGTTCATAATTTTCAGCCCATACAATAACCAAAACCACCGCCACCGTCAAATTTATTCCGCGAAGCTGGGAAAGACGCCTTCTGTCTTCTCATCCACTATTTCGCCATCTCTTCCGGCCAAAATCAAAGTTATATTGTTGTCGAATCTTAAATACGGCCACTTTTTCCGGCAGCTCTAAAAAGTAATCATCCACATCGTCAAACAGCACACTGACACCCTCGTCTAATATATACCTGGCCTTAGCTGACGTTATCTTAATCACGTGATAAGTTATACCGTACTTTTCCAGTTCAGCACCTACTTCAGCTTCCGTCCCCGGCATCCGATCCGTAATAATATAAATCTTACAACCCACTTGAGCCATTACTCTTGTGAACAACCTGAAAAATCCGGGATACTCCGAAATTGTCCCATCTAAATCAACGCCTATTTTGAGAATATCTTCACCAGCTTCCATAGTACAAATCCAACTTCTATTACGGCCCGAACTTCCAACATACAATATCCGCCATACGAGTTTCTACCTATTCTTACTTACCCAAATCTCCCACAACTGCTTGGAAATGACAGAAATGAAATGGAGACGAAGGGAATCGAACCCTCATTTCCGCGATGCGACCGCGGTGTGCTCCCGTTACACTACGTCCCCGGTCTATCCTCACAGAAGCTATTATATACGATAACCTGCTAAATTCAAAGTACTCTTAACTCACTTTGAGCAAAACTTAGAACTTCCACTTTTCATAGCAAAGTATTTTCTCTATCGGCTCGCGCTGCGGCTCTTTTCTACTATCAGCCGGATAACCAATCGCCATCAGCTCGATTATCGCAACTTCCGCTGGTATACCCAGTATTGCTCCTACTTTGTCCGCGTAGAACGACCCAATCCAGCACGTTGCCAATCCTAAGTCCGTTGCCTGCAAGGCGATATGTTCAAGCGCAATAGCGACATCAATAGGCCCGATTGCCTGGCCGCATCGCATCACATGGTCGCTATTGCTGCAGGCAGCTATGATAGCACCAGCCTTCTCAAAGACCTTCGGCCTATTAGTAGTATCGGCAACCTGCTGTTTTTTTTCTTTATCTGTTACTACCACAAAACGCCAATCCTGCGTATTCATGGCCGATGGCGCAAGTCTTGCAGCCTCAAAAATGCTATCGAGCTTTTCCTGCTCTATGGGTCTATCCTGATACGCCCGGCAGGAATATCGACTGCGCATGGCTTCAAGTACCGTCATAAGAACACCTCAAATTTCGAATGATTCTCTGACCAACTGAATAAAGCTCTTACCTTGCTAATAATAAAACATCAAAAATATTGACGCAAGGGCTAAAAACCTGTATTCTTATAATCAAATCTCGGGCGATTAGCTCAGTCGGCCGGAGCGCCTGCTTTAGACAGCTTACTTCGATAACACTCTATCCATAGCCTCCATAGAGGACAGGTAAAGTCCATTAGAATAGTTGGCCAGGATTCGCATTGCTCTGGCTTTATCCTCCGGGTACAGCCGACAAGCAACTTCTTCAAGCGGCTTCTGCAGGCTAAGAGCATTCTTTTCAACCTCGCGGCACAAAGCTTTTACTTTAACAATTTTACTACGATAAGCACTATCAACTTTGCTACGAAAGTTGGAGAATGTCCAAAAAGGCTCGAATGGATTGGCCTGAAAGGCCGAGCTAATCTTTGCTTGGCACAAATCTTTTGACGGTTTTAGTGATTTTGAAGAATACCCAGCAGGGAAATCAGCAATACCGAAATGAAAAGGAATATAAGTCGAACTGCATGGTGACGCGAGACAGGTCCAGTAAACAATGCCGATATCCAGAGGCATATTCCTGCGTAATTGAACAATAAAGCTGGTCTGGGTCCTATCGACGCAAATGGGGCGACCACCTTCATGCGGGCTTTTTGTCGGCGATGAGGATTGAAGTCTTGTTCCCTCATAGTGGTCTCGCATAATCTTCATAATATCTGCTACTCCTACCTTGCGTCGCGGTTCAACCGAAAAGGGCAGATCCGGGCCGGGTGGAACCGCTTCAGCAGCGACATATCTAAGGCCGCTCCACTGCCTGCCGAAGTTGGACAGACTTGAAGCCGACGCGGGACTTGCATAAGCAGCGGCAAAATCAAATGGCCCGTCCTTTTCTGGTTTGTACCAACCTCTTGAAACAGCATATTTGACGATATCCTTCGAAGCCAGGAAGTTATCCTTATCCGACCGGTCAACCTGGTGTATAGTATAAGTATTGGCTATCATTGCCACTTGATTATCTGGGACCCGTTTAGCCAGCCAGTGCTTTCCATTGACGACGCTGAAAAACCATCCTTCGTCGGGGTCGCAGATGATATAGGTTCGGCCGGAGTAAATGTAACCGAAGCGTTCCACCAGTCTACCAGCCAACAGAACGCCACCACGTGCGGTCTTAGCTCGCTCAGCTACCAGGCGCCGCAACATATAGCCTATTCCACCATCTGTAATTTCCGGCTTATCTTCTCGTGAGGGACACATGTCGGATATGATGCTGACGCCCCATTCATTGATGTAGCCGTCAGAAAAGAGCATACCGGGCATCTCCGACCATATATAAGAGAAGGTTTCTTCGACCTGATTCAGTTCGCCTCCATTTCGCAGCCTTACTTTTTCACCAGAGGCGTGTTTCTTACGCGGTACCTTATAATGGTTTACAATCTGAGGTGGGTCGTCATCTTCGTTGTGGGCCATAATCACATATCCGTCTACCGAAGCCTCCTTGCCTACCACTATAGCAAAACATCCCTCACATGGTGCTGCCGGTATCAGAAGTATGAAATTCAGCACAAATAAAGCAGCCACTGGTAACATTCTGCCGAATCTTTTCTTTACAATCATATCTATTTCCTTATCAAATTAGCTAAATGCTCTTACAGTTGGCTTTCGGTTGAAGCCACGACTACCGCGCAGGATGCATCACCAGTGACATTTACCGCGCTGCGGCACATATCCAATATACGTTCAACGCCCAGAATCAAGGCTATCCCCTCTAATGGCACTCCAATACTTTTTAATACAATTGCCAGCGTGATTACTCCCGCCCCCGGCGTGCCTGCAGTACCAATTGAAGCCAACGTGGCGGTAAGAACTACTGTCAGCTGTTGTGCCATGGTCAGACCCATACCATATACCTGGGCAATGAAAACCGCAGATACTCCCTGGTAGAGAGCTGTGCCATCCATATTCACAGTGGCTCCCAACGGCAGAGCAAAGCTGCATATTTCCCTGGGTACCCCTAAATCTCTTTCAGTACATTCCATGGTTACAGGCAAAGCAGCCGAACTGGAGCCCGAACTAAAGGCAATCAACTGAGCGGGACGAATACCTTTGAAGAAGGTTCTAACCTTTTGTTTACTGAATATTTTTATTGCCAAAGAGTAAACAATTGTGACGTGAAGAACAAGCCCTACAACTACTACTAAAGAGTACTTAAGAAGAAGAAACAAAATGCTTAATCCAAAATCTGCAATAACCGCTGAAATCAGGGCAAATACACCGTAAGGAGCAATCTTCATAATGATGTGTACTATCTGAATCATAACCTCATTAATACCCTCGAAGAAGTTTATTACCGGTTGACTTCGTTCGGAGCCAATTAAACTGAGACAAATCCCGGTCAATAAAGCACAGAAGATAATTTGCAGCATCTTGCCTTCAACAAATGCTTTAACAGGGTTTGTTGGGATAATATTCAAGAGGATATCCGTCACGGTTGGTTTTTTCAGGCCCGTCTCAATTTGTGCACCTGCTTCTTCGCTGCTATTTTGGATTAGCTTTGTCCGCGCTTCCTGTGACAGGCCCTCGCCAGGCCGGAGAGTATTTGCCAGCAACAAACCGATGCTAATTGCAATAGCTGTCGTACACAAATAATAAGCCACGGTTTTAGCACCAATCCGACCAAGCTTCCTGATGTCATTGAGACTCGTTATCCCAACCAGCAAAGAAGCAAAGACCAGAGGCACAACAACCATACTAATTAATCTAATAAATGCCGAACCGACAGGTTTGATATAGTCGATGACAAAAGCTGAAAATCCCAACTGATTAGCCAATATGCCAAAAACAACTCCCGCCAACAATCCTATTAAGATCCTGGTATATAATGGAAGTCTCGGCAGTTTCATCGATACTCCTGAATATATAGTCTTGAAGCTTAAGCGGATAATAATAAAGAGAGAAACAAAAGTCAAAGAAGAACATCCATAACATGAATCGAGCCCAGGTAAGGTTGCGAGAGGAATTAAGGACTTGCATGTGTTGACCTTTTCAGTTACCATTGGGGCGGTTAAAGTCTGTACGTAATTTGCGCAAGAGTTGATAGTTCAACGAGAGGAAGGCAAATGAGCAGAAGAAATAGGATAAAGCTGGCGAGAAGAACTCCTCGTGTCGTGGCTTTGGAAGTGGGGCTATCGGTATTGGCTTGCCTGATACTGTGTCAGGTCGCTACCGCCGGCGACCGACGCAAATTCTGCTGCGGCCTCATCAGCCAGCTGCATTGGGTCAGAACCCAAAAAATTCTCATTATAAGCGGACCAAATATTGGGGGCTGGTCAACGATTGCTCCAGACCACGGGACTGAGCTTAGAGCCTATCCAAATAACCCGCTCTATTGCGGCCGGCTGCAAAGCCCGATGCCTGCGTTGTCGGCCAAAAACGTTCTCAACGTGGAGAAAACCACTTCTGGCGAGCATTTTTGGCCTGCCGCCTTGGCCTCGAACTTT
>JAUXAB010000132.1 GCA_030615025.1 Phycisphaerae bacterium
CAAATTGCCCAATTTGACATATTTTCATAATCCTTTGTTAATACTTTATTTACGTTCATTTTGGCTTTTTGGAAATTGGCTTTGTTTGGGTTTGTTTGGCTTTGTTTTTTCCCACGTTCACCAAGTGTCTTTTTTTCATAATCCCTTGTTAATACCTTATTTACGTCCATTTGACTTTTTCGAAATTTGGCTTTGTTTTGCATAAAAAGTCTGATTTGTAGAGGACTCTCTACAATTGTAGAGGAATCACGACAGATGTAGAGGGCATAAGTACTTAAGGCAAAGGTACTTAGGGCATAAATTCGGACTTTTGTAGCCATTATAAGTTTTCCTAATTTACTATTCAGTATTCACGTTTTGTCAGTTTGATATATATTATACATTAGGAAATGTTAGATGTAAAGTAAATAATTAAAAATATTGGGCTTTTATTAGACGCAGAGAGAAAAAGTTTATCAGGTAATCAGGTAAACAGGAAGTGGATATCAGGGGGACAGGAGAACAGGGGGTATAGCGTATAGCGTGCAGCGGATAGGGATGCCGGATAGTCCCGGCCTTCGAGAATCCACCAGATATGCAAATGGTTTGTCGAATTGACCAAAATTAAGCGATAATCCAAGGATTAAAACGGTTTAGTACACCGTTTGTTGTTGCCGCCAGGCCACTTTGAATCATTCCTTCGCTCCATGTTTGCGTAACAGTTCAACGATTTTGGTGCGGCCCTGATTTTGGGCGTAAAACAAGGGAGTCCGACCGAACCCGTCTCTTGCGTTGACATTCGCTCCTTCGGCAATCAGCAGTTCAACGATATCATTATGGCCGTAGACTGCACTGTGAAGAGGGGTCCATTTGCCTGTGTTGATGTCAGCCCCTTTAGCAAGAAGCAGCTCAACCATTTCCTTGCTGCGAGAAGCTGCTTCTTGTAAGGGTGTCCATTCTCCGGCGTTGACGTCCGCACCATTAGCGATCAAAAGCTTCGCTACTGCTATCTGTCCTGCCTTAGCGGCATAATGCAGTGCTGTTTGGCCCGTCTGGTCGTTAGCGTCCACATTTGCACCGCCGTCAATGAACTTCTCCACTCTCTGCAAATCTCCAATATATGCTGCGGTATGCAGCGAAACATCGGCACTCTTGGACAGGAGCAGCTTAGCTATCTCTTTTCGCTCTTGGTTCATCGCCAGATCAATAGGTGTCCGGCCCCGCGTGTCCTTTGCATTGACATCAGCGCCTTTGGCGATGAGTAGTTGGGCTACTTCCTTGTGTCCGTAACGAGCGGCGCAGTGCAGAGGTGTACACCCATGCACCTTCGTATTGACATCAATACCTTCCTGGATAAAAGCCTTTACCTTTGCCAAGTCTCCAGCATCCGCAGCCTGATGTATAGTAGATTTAAAATTATAAAGTCTTAGGGCATTTGTACGAAGCACCATCTCGGCCAGTTCCAAGGCACGGTTACGCGAAATCTGCCCATCGTTCATCATCTCTGTTAGAGCTATAGCGAGAGCATTACGCGCAGTTTTTGTAGAAAGCCATGCATATTCTTCCCAATTTATTAATGGCGTTTTTGGATTAGCATCGGTTCCGAATAACACTTTCTCAGGATGGAATTCCAGCCAGGCACGAATCGTTTTACTCAATGCATGCGTGGAACGAAGAAAGGTCTGTGCAGAGAAATCAGCATAGACATTCGGCTTTTGTAACATTGCACCCGCTTCTTTTTCAAACGGCCACCCGCCATGGATAATTACAAATTTGGTATTTCGTTGGTCAGGATCATTGAAGACAGACTCCAATAGCATCGGATTTGAACCGCTTATGTTGAAATGTGTACCGGCACCGATACCTGTATGGATATGCACTATCAGGTCTAATCGCCCTGCTTCTTGAGTTATATAGCGGAAAAGATAATCTTCCAGTTTGCGTTGTTCGCTAATTGAAAGTTCCTTTCCCTGAAGGAGCTGCTCATAGACCGAGGCCGCTTCCACACCGGATACTTTTTCGAAATTCAGTGGACGCCAAAAAGCAGTACGAAACTTAATGGCTATTGCACCTTCTTGCTTAAATGATTCAATCGCCGGAGTCACAACAGTTTTGGTATATTCGGCTAACGTCGCTGCAGGTTTTTTATCGCTTGGGAAAAAAGTATCTGCAAATGGGACCCAATAAAAGCGAGGCGGCGTTTGTCCCAAACCGAGTTGGTACCAATTAACCAATACAGTTTCTATTCCTAATTTATCTAAAACCCAGGTTGGGTAATTCTCACCTTGCTGGCGTTTAATACGCTGCTTCTCCTTGAAAACAAGGCTTAGATGTTCTTTTTCCATGTCGTCGTATTTATATCCGTATAAATCACGCCAGGCACCTATCCAATGAAGATTATCAAAACGAAGATTCACAGGTTTGTCAAAACTTGGCTGCCCAAGTAAATCGGCAGGCTCTTCTTCGGTACCCTGGTTAGCAGTAGCTGGACGCATGTGGGAATGATTATCTATGGCTTTAATTTTTGCGATTTGTTCAAGCAAAACAGGATCTGGAATTGTTTGGGCACAAGATTCAAGAAATATGGTAATAAGAATCAAGAATGACAATAGACAGTATATTCGATATTTTTTTTTCATGAGTTAGTCCATTGATATTATACGGGATTTCCCTATGAGTTAATTGTCTGTTTATATTGGTATAATTCTCTTTCATGAGAGTAACTGCCTTGTAGCCGCTGCGCAGCGGCTACAAGGCACGCGGACCAGGATGCGGCAGGGCCCGGGATTTCCTGCCCTTCGA
>JAUXAB010000114.1 GCA_030615025.1 Phycisphaerae bacterium
TTTATCTTTCTCATATTTGTCTCTGCAAAGAAAATATCGGCGATTATTTCTTAATCAAACATTTCCCATTTAAAGGCTTATAAACTGGGATTTCCCATTTAAAGAGTTAACAAACATAATTTTCTCCGTACGACATCAATAGTCTTACCATGTTCACCTTGAGCGGCCAAGAATTTTCTTTTCCGGCTATCTTATCCATACCAAAGCGCTGTCATTTTGGCAAAGCATAGATTCCATGACAATATTTCTTTTCGCTCTGCCCAGTACATTGATTGGAATCGGTTTGGTTCTTCTTTGGAACAGACCGTCAACGAACCTCATCTATGCCACCCCGACTATTATCATCTTCGGTTATATTGCTCAATATACCGCTTTGACGAGCCGCATCACAGCGTCCACACTAACTCAGATCCCCCCCTCGATGGAAGAAGCCGCCCAGATAGTAGGTGCACGGTGGCTTCGCCGTGCAGCTTTGATTGTCGTACCTCTGGCTAAGCGAGGGCTTCTGGCCGGCTGGCTGGTCGGATATATATTCTGCCTGCGAGATACGGGAATCAGCATGATGGTCTATCCACCTGGCCACGACACATTTCCCGTTCGCATATTTACACTCATGGCAAATGGATCAGCGGACTTTATTGCAGCATTGTGCGTGATCATGATCGTGGCTACGTTACTTCCCTTGGGATTTCTGGTTATGCTCTTCAAGTCAAGGAGACTCGTATAATGAACGGGATTGTGTTCAAGTCAGTATCAAAATCTTATAATGGCCGGCCGGCAGTACGTGATTTCTCCCTGACTATTTCCAGGGGCGAGCGAATAGTCGTCCTTGGCCACTCCGGCTGTGGAAAAACCACGGTGCTGCGACTTCTCGCTGGGTTCATCACGCCCGACAAGGGAATTATTGAAATAGACGGGCAGGTGGTGGCTAAAGATGGTAAGAACTTGAAAGAACCAGAAGAACGACAATTGGGAATGGTGTTTCAAGACCTTGCGCTTTGGCCTCATCTTACAGCAAAGGGTAACCTTGAGTTTGGCTTAAAAGCCCAAGGAGTGTCAGCCAGCAAACGCAAGCAAGAAATCGCTGATGTGCTTAGACTTATGCATATCGAAAAGTATGCGAACGCTAAACCTTCTCAACTCTCAGGCGGGCAACAGCAGCGTGTTGCTCTTGCACGAGCATTGATACTGAAGCCAAAAGCCCTCCTTATGGACGTCCGCTACAAAAAAAACTGGTCGTGGTATGTGACCCGGTTGATTAAGAATATTCAAAAAAGTGTCAGGCAGTTCTATGACATCCGGAAGCTTAGGTTTCTTTTATATGCAAGTAGACTGGAGTCCCAGGATATTACTCGAATCAAGCAGGATGATGCTGGCGTAATTTGGCTTGGCAAGAGTTGATGTGTGATTTTGGCCAAGAGATTTTAGAAAAACAAATGAAAAAAAGCTTATCAGAAAGCAATGATGAAAAATGGCCAGAAAGGACCAGAGTGTATCTGGAGTTGATGACACCTACAATTTTGCCTGATGGCAATGGGGATTTTACACTCTGTCCGGAGTTGCTAACTGAAGATGAAGCTGTTCGCTATCTGCGTCTGGATGTGGATGGTTCTTCCAACCCGGAGCAAACGCTAAAGTACTATCGGGACAAAGGTGAACTTGTAGCAATCAGAGTAGGCAGAAAGAACAGGTATAGACGTCAAGATTTGGTCAATTTTCTTGCTCAAAAAAGTCAAATTAAACAAGGACGTTTGGCGAAATCATGAGAATGGTCTTTGAAACTTACGGTATTACATGATAAGGTATTGTAATTCAAAACTGTTTGGAACATCAACCGAAGGTGTGATTTTAGTCAAGATTAAAGAGTAAATCTAACGTCAAGAGGGGAAACAGCCCCAGAAAGGAGGTCAAGCCATGATTACGAAAATCGGCTTGTATCGTAACCCACGCAAGAAAAAGACGTGGGTAGTTCGGTGGTTCGGTGAGTATGACCTTGCTACCGGCAAGCAGAAACGCTACAGCAAGTCTTTTAAAAAGAAGAGAGATGCTGAAGCATTTAAGCTACAAAAGGAAGTTGAGTTTGGCGAAGGGCAAAGGCGTGATAAGCCTGAAGAAATCACCCTCAAGGATTTCTGTAGAAGCTATATGGAATGCCTGACTGTCAAACCGGAGACTGTAAAGCTGTACGACAACACTAACAGGCGACTTCTGAATTATTTTGGTGATAGGATTTTGCTTCGCCAGGTTACAGCCTTGACAGCAGAGCGTTTTATAGCATCGCTGAAGCCCCTAAGCGGTAAAGGGGAACTTTCAACTTCAACCAGACACAGGGTGTTACGAAACTGCCGCACCATGTTCAATAAGGCTGTTGCCTGGGAAATTCTCAACAGGAATACTTTTGCCAACGTCAGCACTGTGAAGGTAGTCACAAGGGGCTGGCACTATATGACGCCGCTGGAATACAAGCGACTATTGAATGCGGCACCATCTCTGCGTTGGCAGGCTTTCTATGCACTGTGCTATACGGTGGCCCTGAGATTAGGTGAGGCCCTGTCGATACTCTGGACAGACATTGATTATGAGAAAAGGCAGGTTAAGGTTCAGAACCGTCCAGGCACTGCCACAATGCCACCCTTTGAGATAAAGGATAAGGACAGTCGAATAGTTGATCTGCCGCAACAGTCAATTGACATCCTTGAGGACCTGTATACCTACTGTAAAGCAACGCAGACCAAGAGCCCCTATATTGTACTCGATAAAGAGCAATATGAGCGGGTAAAGGTTAAGTGGCAGAGGTACCGGAAAGGAAGAAGAGCCTGGAAAAATCAGAACCTGCTCAACAATGTTTTAACTAATTTCAAGCGGCATCTGAAAAAAGCCGGTATCAAGCCAGAAGAAGGCAGGACTCTTTCAGTCCAGACCTTGCGGAAAAGCTGCATACAGAACTGGGCTAACAACATCACTAACCCGGAGGTGGTTAGGGTGCTGGCAGGTCATTCTGACCTTAAGACGACCATGCAGTATTACTGCCAGATCGACAGTGATCAGAGGGCAAAAGCAGCTGCTGCAATTGACAATTTGCTCAAACAGACTGACGCCAGAATGACGCCCGGAGCACATTTTGGCAAATATTTTGATTAAATATGTTGTAACAGATGTGGACAAGCACTTATAATATAAAGAGTTATATGTTTTCGTCCCCGTAGCTCAATTGGATAGAGCGTTGGCCTCCGGAGCCAGAGGTTGTGCGTTCGAGTCGCACCGGGGATAGTGAATCGTGTCTCGTGACCCGTCTCTCGAATGACGAACTACGAGCCACAAACCACGAATAAGGATTACACGGATGGCAGTTTTAGTAGGGATTGATGAGGCTGGTTTCGGGCCGATTCTGGGACCGCTGGTTGTATCGTCGAGCACCTTCTCGCTTCCGCATCATTTAATAGAAGTTGACCTGTGGCAGACTTTGAGAAAAAGTCTCGCTAATAAACGCAAGCACCTTGCAGGCCGACTGCTTATTGCCGACAGCAAAAAGGCCTACAGCAAATCGCTGGGCACCAAGCATCTGGAACGGACGGCCCTTGCGTGCCTGAGGTGCCTTGGAAAAGAGCCGGCCACACTAACTGAGCTGCTCGCGCTGTTATGTCCTGACTGCCTTGAGCGGTTGAGTGATTATCCGTGGTACAAAGGAGCCGGCAGCTGCCGCATCGCGGCTGAACCGGCTGATATAGCAATAGCCTCAGCAGTGCTGGCCGATGACCTGGCCACAAATGGTATCAAATTGTTGGAGCTAAAAAGCTGTTGTCTGGACGTTGCATATTACAACAAGATGATCAGCAGCGTCAAAAACAAAGCTCGCGTGCTCTTTACCGCTGCCTCGCTACTTATAAAGAACGCTTTTGATGAATTTGAGGGCGATGAATTGCAGGTCATAGTCGATAGACAGGGCGGCCGGGTCCGCTATCGCGCGAACCTGCAGCGGATGTTCGCGGATATGGAATTGAAGATTCTCTCTGAGAGCCCGGCAGCCAGCAGCTATGAATTGCAAGCCGACGGCAAAAAGATGCGTTTGCATTTTGTAGTTGATGCGGATGAGCGGTTTTTGCCGGTGTCGTTAGCTTCAATGGTGAGCAAATATCTGCGGGAGCTGTTAGTTGCAAATATAAACCGCTATTTTGTAGGCTTCCATACGGATTTGCGGCCCACCGCAGGCTACTGGAAAGACGGCTTGCGTTTTATCAAGGACCTGAAAGAGAACATTCCTAATGTCGAGTATGACCACGAGCAGCTAATCCGCTGCCGATGATCAAGCGCTTACCGTTTTCTTCTCAACATCACCGCACCCCTGCCCTGTTAGAAGTCCGTACAAATCCCCGCGCTTTACTTCTAACGGGGCAAGCCGAGCAGTAAGAGCATGGACGTGTGTTACAATTTAACTCAAATGTAAAAATTTTTCACAATTATGCGGTCTGGGCGGCTAAAAATGGGATTTTCCAGTAAGCTCCTCTCAACGTCTAAAAATTTTTTATAAATTTCCTTTTTTTTATTTGACTTTTTGCCGAAATGTATACATAATGTATACGTGGACATAGTAGGGAAACTTATTCTGCAGGAGTTTTGGGAGGCACATAGCAGGGCGAAAAGCCCGCTTGAAAAATGGATTCAAACTGTAGAGGCTGCAACATGGCGCAACTTTGGTCAAGTTAAACAAACTTATGGAACAGCCAGTTCATATAGAAAGAACGGCAGAAAATTCGTTATATTTAATATAGGTGGCAACAAATACAGGTTAGTGACAGCTATCAATTATCAAGGACAAGTAGTAGTTGTTAAAATAACTTTAACACATTCCGAATATAGCAAGGACAAGTGGAAGGAATACCTATGAGCCTTAAGACAAGACAAAAAGTTGCTGAGACAAACACGATTCCCACCAGTTTTTTGGCATTACAACAAGAACTGGTTTTGCTTCGACCGATTTCCTCGAAAACGCACTATAATAAAGCCCTTGCAGTTGCGGCTGATTTGGCGTCTCGGACACACTTAATCCGAGAACAGCTTGATTATCTTAAAGTCCTCACAAGCAATATTAAGGCGTATGAAGAGGAGCGCTTTGCGGGTAAAAAACATAGCTCTCTTGAAATACTTAAGTTCTTAGTCTCTGAAAATGGAATGAGCGGTTCGGAATTAGGCCGTATTCTTGGCCACAGAACATTAGGGCCAAAAATACTCAATGGTGAACGTCAGCTTAGCAAAACACATATTAAGGTATTAGCAAGGCATTTTTCTGTTGACCCTGGTTTGTTTCTGTAAAAACCCTGCCTGTGCTTACATATTCTCCATGTTTTATCAGATAATATAGGCGAGCAAGCATTTACCGTTGTCTTCTCAACATCACCGCACCGAAGCCGAGCAGGAAGAGCGTGGATGGTTTGCGCCTATGGTATGAGGTTGAATAACTCTGCTCTATCAATATTGCCTAATAGCTCTTGCGCCTGTTTTGTCGTCATTGTAATTTTACCCTTCGACCCAGCACATTTGACTTTTTGCCATTTTGATTGTGCTTCCTCTTCAGCTTCTGCTACAAGAGATACATTAAGAGATTTAGAGTCCCGATTTACCGTGAGCATTAAACCATCTCCTGTGTTTTTATCAAACATCGCACGAATCTTAGAGCGGGGCAAGTTGAGAGTACTTTGAGCATCAATTTCAGTAATAATATCATATACCTTCAAGCCTGCTCGGTTTGTAGGCGACTTAGCCCAAACCGCTGTTATTACTGGATAGAAATTGTTACCATCAAGTGTCAATATAAGGAAACCACAACCAAAAACTCCCTTTTTTAAGTCATCTTGTCGTTCGCGAGGGTCACTACAGAACGGGAAATTGGGCTTCCCTTCTTTAGTAACCAATAAATAGTTGAGTAACCACTGCCCAGACAGGCTGACATTGTTTTCAGGCGTTGAAACAACGGCACGGGCTGACCACACGACTCTATTTGTGCTTTTATCGAACATACTGGCGCTGATGCAGGGATAATAAGCACCTACGTAGCGCCCTGGTGTTGTATACGTCATTGGGATATAGTATCCCGGTGTTGTCGTAGTTGCAGTGCCCCAGTGTGACCCAGTACTGCCATAAAGATTCATATATGTCGTCTGAGTCTGTCCAGGGACGTACCAGGGAATAGTACTTACGGTCGGAGGAATATAGATGCTCTTATATTCGTTTGAGTAATACAGTCCGAGATAAAAGTCAGCTTCTTCAATGTTATCTACGTAGCGATAACCGAATAATTCTAACCTGTTTCTTAGGGCAAAAAGTAGCTGCTTTTCTATGAGAGGATTCATTTTAGAACTGCTATCAAGTTCTGCTGTTGGGTGCACTGCAAAATTTAGATATTCTCCAAAATTTGCATCGAGGTCTTTTTCAACTTGCACCAGTGGCTGTGAGTAGACAAGCATCATTCCAGGCTTTAGTTGCTGTGCGCATCCAGCAAGAAACAGAAGCAAGCTCAATAAGGAAAATCTGCTTTTCATTTTGCTACCCTTTCAAAAATAGTCGGAAATTGCTTTGGTAACATTGTATGTGCACCAGAACCGCTAATCAAACGAAAAACAGGGCAAAACGCTCAAAATCTTTGCCATTTAGCCCCAAATGTCTTACAATACGGGCCGAAAATTAAGGGCCAAAATGGCCAATTAAGCGGTTTATTTGTCCATACAAGGATGCTAAAAAATGGATAAGCAAGAACACGAAAAACCAGGGAAGGATCTAATAAGCTTGCCGCCAATTATTCCCGAATTGAAAGTACAGTTATATGGGTCCAACTCTCCAATTGACAGGGTATATAACTTGGTGTGGCAAGGTTATTCTACGGTTGTCTATGCCCAAGAAAACCAACTACCTCGGAAAAACCGCTACTTTCTCTCCCTCGCATTTGAAAATGAGTGCCATTTTGTGCTGGGCTTAGTGAGTGATATATCTAAATCTTGCGAAAGCATCAATGCTCAAGAGAGATTGAATTTGTACAAAGATTATGAGTCGCTTTGTCAGAGCCTCGAAAATTTGGTCAAGGAATACCTCTCTAGTGATCATACGATTCCGCCTGGGAAAGTTCCACCCGAGTTTTTGAAACTGAATCACTCTCTGAGGAAGTTGTTGCGTAGGGGAGATTTAATATCAAGCATACATTGGGAGGATGCTCTGAAGAGGGCCCTACAGAGTAGTTCAAGTGAACTTGCGAAGCTACGCCCTAAGCCTGTCAAACAGCCAGCAGAAAAAGAGCGGGATACTACTCCTGCTAAACGCGAAAGGGAAAGCTGGCTTTGGAGGTTATACGAAAAAACCTTGAAAGTTATCGTTGAAGCGGTTCTGGGGAAAGTGTGGCCGAAGTGAAACCGTTTTGTTGGTTGTTAAGTTGACCAATAGATCCTTCGACCCTTTGGCTATGCTCCCTTCGACAGGCTCAGGATGACCCAAAAAAAGTCCTTTTTTGTCATTTTTGCTAAGAAAGACAGAATTATTATGCTTTTTATCCGTTAAACTTGTGCCCGCGCAGGCGGGTATCCGTGTCTAATTTCTCTTCGTGCCTTTTCGCGGCTAATTTTTTTCCAAAAAAAGTTAGATTT
>JAUXAB010000002.1 GCA_030615025.1 Phycisphaerae bacterium
GGACCAGCGACTTTCTGCCCTGGACGGCATTGCTATTAGGGATTTGGATTCCGAACTTTTATTACTGGGGCCTGAACCAGTACATTATGCAGAGAACGCTTGGAGCTCACTCTCTACGTGAAGGGCAAAGGGGTGTGGTGTTTGCAGCTTTCATGAAGCTGATAATTCCTTTTATTGTGTGCATTCCGGGTATTATCGCGTTCACATTATACGGGGCGAAGATGCAGGAAAACGCAATGACTCAGGAGTCGCTGAACAAGCCTGTGTTAGCAGCATTTGCCCAGGTCACGACGTGACCTGCCGAAGCGGCGATGGTTATTCCGTTCGACAGCGACTTTGCGCAGTTGCAACCGGAGCTTGCCGCAGAGATGCTTTCGTTCAACGCAGCAGTATTAGGCAAGGACGTTCCGGAGGGCGAAAACCTCAGCGAAATCAACAGTACACTACTCGAGGACGTGGATGAAAGTCACCCCCAAGTTGACGTCCGGCAAGAGCTGGTGGGCTATGACTACGACGGTGCATTTCCGCTGTTGATTCGGTACCTAACTCCGAAAGGGCTTCGTGGATTTGTACTGGCCGCGTTGATGGGAGCAGTGATTAGCTCTCTGGCATCGATGTTGAACGCGGCTTCGACGATATTCACGATGGATATTTACAGGGAATGGTTCAATAAGAAGGCAGCGCAGAGCGCACTGGTATGGGTAGGCCGCTGTTGCGTACCGATAGGTGTAATCATCGGGTGCCTGATCGCACCGGTGTTGGCAAATCCCAGGTTTAAGGGCGCTTTCGCATTCATTCAAGAGTTCCAGGGATTCGTATCGCCCGGCGTGCTCACCATCTTCCTGTTCGGATTGTTTGTGAAACGGACGCCACGGTGTTGTGGAGTCCTGGGTCTGGTTCTCAGCCCGATTATCTACGGGATTTTGTTCTTCGGCTGGGGTGATATGGCATTTCTGAACCGTATGGCAATCACAGTAGGGGCTATTGCGGCCATCCTGCTATTAGTAACATTGATAAACCCGATGAGGGAACGAATCGTACTGCCGGAACAGACGAAGATTGAGTTGAACTGGTCTAAGGGTTCCGTGTACTTCGGTGTGTTCGTGATACTTTTGACAGTAGTGCTTTACATCATATTCTGGTAATGAATGGTAATGGAGCAAAAAAGCTGAATACGGTTTGAAGGTGTCATAAACTGATAAGGGATTTCAAGAAAATGGAACTAACGGCCCAGGACCAGGCAGCTATTGATAAAATTCTGCAATTGTCCCGAGATAATAAGATTAACCTCAAAGATGGGAAGATAAGAAGGACGTCATCTCGCTTTTGTCTTGGTGTTGAGCACGGCGATTATAACGGCACCGAGCTATTCGGGGTAGCAACAGACAGATTTATCTGGATGGCCTATAAGCCGAATGGGACAAATCGCGTCAGACTGTTTAGCGGAAATTTTCCAGACGATGGGGTTATTGAATTCAAGTTAGGAGATGTTCCTGAGCCGAAGTCAGATACTATAGCGGAGACTTGGGGGCGCTTTCCGTATGGAGTTGAATATATCTTAAGGCGCGAAGGTTACAAACTCGCACAAGGCATTGACGGTGTTATCTTTGGGAACATTCCCGGCGGTGGGATGAGCCGGTCGGCGTCTTTGAGCTTGAATTTGATTTTATCACTGCTGGATGCGAACGGCATCGAGATAGAAGACAAGATGACGGTCGTCGATCTGGCCCAGGCCGTTGAAAACGACTATATTGGTTCGCCCTGCGGGAAGCTCGACCAGATTATGATACTGTTCGGGCGAGAAGGCATGGGGACCTATTATAACCCGGCAAAGAGGTCTGTGGATTACGTCCGACTTGGAGCGGGTGCGACCGATTTTCGTATAGTAGTGCTTGATACGGGGACGGTTCGGCCTGGTCTTGAGAAGTCAACATATAAAATACGCAGGGCAGAATGTGAGAAGTTGGTTTCGATATTACAGAAAGCCAATTACGATATATCGTGTCTTGCGGATATCAATGATGAGACAATGTATGAGAAGATTATGGCCGAATTCGGTGACAGTTACCCTGATTTGTGCAGCCGGCTAAAGTATATTTTTGGGGCGCAAAAGCGGTTCTATAACATGCTCGAAGCCTGGAAGGCCGGCGACATTGAAACCGTGGGTCAGATATTCAGGAAAGACGGCACAGGACTGCGGGATGCTTATAAGATATCAGGTGCGGAACTGGAGACAATGTGTGATATTGTTCGGACAGTGACGGGTGTTTTAGGAGAGCGGATGTTGGGCGGTGGTGACAAGGGAGCATCGGGTGCTTTGGTTCGGGCTGAAAGCGTCGAAGCGGTTCAACGAGCAGTTGATACAGGGTACCGGCGCAGTCACCCTGAGTTTGCCGATAAATATGCCGTTCACATCTGCAAAGTTGTGGATGGTATCAGGGTTTATGAAGGTTCGCTTTAATAATGACAACTATGAGCGCAGAACCTTTACTGGTAAGGCTATTATTATAACAGGTATCTATGTCAGAAAAATGTTCGGCGACAAAGAGGGGTGAATATTGGGCTACCGTCCGTGCGAATAAGCAGATAGGTGAGCGGTTCTATCGGCTTGGGTTGGAATTTTCAGGCGCGGGCGCAGAAGCGTTCGCCAGGGTGCAGGCGGGACAATTTGCCGAATTAGACCTTTCGAGTGCCGCCCTGCCGTCGGCGGAAACGATACCGCAGGAGCTGGTCGATGCGGCTGGGCGCAAGATACTGCTGCGCAGGCCTTTTAGTTTTGCCGACGTTGATACACGGGACGATAGGACTCTTGTTGATATTCTTTATTGTGTTGTTGGGCCTGCGACTTTGCGAATGACAACGTTAGCGGCAGGCGGTTCAGTCAGCGTGATTGGGCCTTTGGGAAATGGCTTTCGGGTGCCGGACGGCAAGAAGACAGCACTTTTAGCTGCCGGCGGGATGGGGGCTGGACCACTGCAGCACCTGGCAAAGATTCTTACGGCTGATTTCCCGCAGATTGATGCGGTTGCGTTCGCCGGTGCCAAGACGGCAGAGGAGCTGCCCTTTGAGCGACGATTGGATAAGATTGCGCAACAGTTGGAGTTTTCATTACCGGAGTTTGCCAGATACGGGGTAAGGTCGCTGGTAGCGACGGATGACGGCTCGGCTGGTTTTGCCGGGCCTGTAACTGATTGTTTTTCAGAATGGCTTGGAAAGTCCGATTTAGCCGGCGAGAGTATGGTTATTTATAGCTGTGGACCTGAGCAAATGCTGGCGCGAGTGGCTGAGATTGCTAAAACCAGGAATATCGATTGCCAGGTCAGTATGGAGCGGCGGATGGCCTGCGGGATTGGCATCTGCCAGAGCTGCGCGGTAGAATGCAGAGTGGCCGACTCAGCTGAGACTGTTTATAAATTGTGCTGTGAGGATGGGCCCGTGTTTGACAGCAAAGAAGTAGTCTTCTAACCACGGATTACACGGAGAAAAGCAAAAATCAAAATTCAAAATGAACAAATGTTGTGGCTTGTAAGGAGAATGGTGGGGCAAGCCCCACCCTACAGATTAGATTGCCACGGCCTGCTTCGCAGGCCTCGCAATGACAGTTAGTAGATTTTGGTTTATGGAAGAAACAGTTGACATTCCGGTGGATTTTGCAGGGATTCGGCTGGCGAATCCGGTGTTTACGGCTTCGGGGACATCCGGATATGCTGATGAGCTGTCTGATTTTATGGATGTTAACGCCCTCGGCGGGCTTGTTACCAAAAGTATCACGGTAAAGCCAAGAAAGGGCAACGCGACGCCGAGGATTGTCGAGACCGATAGCGGGATGCTTAACGCCATCGGGTGGGCGAATATCGGATTAGACGCCTTCGTTGAAGAAAAACTGCCAGCCCTCGATAAGCTGTCCTGCGCGGTGTTCGTAAACATAGCGGGCGAGACGATTGATGAATACGTAGCAGTTGCAGAGCGGTTGGCGACTGCAGAAGCGATAGCCGGATTCGAGCTGAATATTAGCTGTCCTAACGTTGAGCTGGGTGGGATAAGTTTCGGGACCGATCCTTCGCAGGTGGCGGCGGTTACTTCGGCGGTGAAAAGAGCTGTCGGGGAGAAGATTTTGATGGTGAAGCTGCCCCCTGCCGTTACGGATATTAGCGTGATTGCTCAGGTAGCGGTTGACGCCGGTGCTGATGCGCTTAGCCTGGTAAATACATTTACCGCGATGGTTGTCGATATTGAAACGCGCAAGCCAGTACTGGCCAATAAGACTGGTGGATTGTCGGGGCCGGCAATAAAGCCAATAGCGGTATATCTGGTGAATAAGGTTTACAATGAGGTTGCAAAAGGTTTTGGAATACCAATTCTGGGGATGGGGGGAATCAGGACGGCTTCGGACGCTATCGAATTTATTATTGCGGGGGCATCAGCGGTGGCGGTTGGCACGGCGAATTTTATTGAGCCAGGATGTGCGGTAAAAATCATCGAGGGCGTAAAAGAATATTGCGTTCGTAAAAATATAGCAAATATCAAAGATTTGGTCGGCTCACTTAACCAGGATTTGACAGATTAAATTTTATTGCTAATATAACGTGAGGATGGTTCGATACTCGATGCCCTCCACAGAACGCCCAATGGCGGATACTCGATACTCGATGCTCGCTGGAGTTCTCGTTCCGGTCCTTCTATCGGTATCTTTTGTGTTGGACACAATTGCAGCAGTGGATATGCCGAAAGCGTTTGTGCTGGAAGCAGAATCATTCAAGCACTATATCGATACATTTAATGAGAACGACGAGGAATTATACGTCCAGCACATCTCTAATGAGAAAGCGTGGGAGTTTGTCGGCGCGAATATTGCGCTGTTTGAATGTCCCAACAAGGATATTGAGCGGACGTATTACTTTCGTTGGTGGACGTACCGCAAACACATTAAAGAGACGCCGGACGGGTTTGTAATCACTGAGTTTTTGCCGAAAGTGCCGTGGTCGAGCAAACATAATACGATAAGCTGTCCAGCGGGTCATCACTTCTACGAAGGCCGATGGCTGCACAATCCGAAATACCTGAACGACTACGCGGTGTTCTGGTTTCGTAAGGGTGGTAACCCGCGGCTGTATAGTTTTTGGGCTGCGGATGCGCTTTATTCGAGATACCTGGTCAATTATGACAAAGAGTTCATCGTTGACTTGCATGCCGACCTGGTCAAGAACTATAAAGCGTGGGAAAAAGGATGGAGACACGGTCGATTTCGTGTTGGGCTTCACGAGAATGGTCTATTCTTTTCAATAGACGACCGTGACGGTGGAGAGATGTCGATTGGTGGGCACGGTCATCGGCCAACGCTCAATAGCTATATGTACGGCGATGCGGCTGCGATAGCTGAGATTGCGACACTGGCCGGCAAAGAGGAATTGGCAGTGGCTTATCAGGCGAAAGCAGCGAAGATTAAGAAACTTGTTCAAGCCAGACTATGGGACAGCAAGGCAAAGTTTTTCAAGACACTTCCCGAGGGCGAAGACAAAACGCCGGTCAATGTTCGTGAAGTGCAGGGCTACATACCCTGGTACTTTAATCTGCCCGATGCCGGTTATGAAGGAGCATGGAAGCAATTGATGGATCCGAAGGGTTTTTATGCGCCGTTCGGCCCGACAACTGCCGAGCAGCGTCACCCTCGATTCGCCGTTTCTTATAAAGGACATCAGTGCCAGTGGAACGGGCCAAGCTGGCCCTTTGCCACCGCGCAAACGCTCGTAGCCCTGGCCAACTTGCTGAACAACTACAAACAGAATACTATTAGTAAAAACGACTACTTTGAAACGCTGAAAATCTATACGAAAAGCCACCGCCTGAAGCGGGAAGACGGCCGGGTCGTTCCCTGGATTGATGAGAACCTCAATCCTTACACAGGTGACTGGATTGCGCGCACGCGCTTAAAGACATGGAAAGACGGGACATGGGACCCGCGAAAAGGGGGCAAAGAACGCGGGAAGGATTACAATCATTCAAGCTATTGCGATTTGATAATTTCAGGCCTTGTCGGGCTGCGGCCTCGGCCGGATGATGTGGTTGAGGTGAATCCGCTTGTTGACGCTGATGCATGGGACTGGTTCTGCCTGGATAATGTTCTGTACCATGGGCGGATTATCACAATTATATGGGACAAAACCGGCAGGAAATACAACAAGGGAAAAGGACTGCGGGTGTTTGCAAATGGTAAGGAGATTGCACAATCGCAAACCATCGGCCGAGTCACAGGCCGATATCGTTGAAGGTATAAAAAAAATATTGTGTCGTTAATAAAATAGCGAATGTCAAAGAATTGATTAGGTCACTTTTGGAGGAAAAAAGATGACCAATAAGAAGTTTAGAAGAGAGAACGTACCGCTTAAAGTGCCTGCGGCGGTGAATGTGCTTGTGCTGTTGCTGCTTACGCCGGGGTTGGTAGCAGCAGAGAAGCTGACGCTGGATGAAAGAGCCGCTGGTGCTGGTGAATGGGGGTATCGGCCTGGTGAAGGTTCGGTGTCTGCGGTGAATCCGCCGAGTTTTAGCTGGCGGCCTCAGAAGGGATTGCGGTGGGAAATCGAGTGTGCGAGGGACGTGACGTTCAAGAAGGTCGAATACCGCGCTGAGGACCTGAAGTTCAACGTTAACTGTCCGCCGCGCGTCTTCAAGCCGGGAACTTATACCTGGCGGTATCGCGGAAAGGACGCGAAGGGCCGATATACGAACTGGAGTAAACCCAAGACATTCACGATTGCGCCTGACGCAACAAAGATGCCGCTGCCAGTTCGTGAGGAACTGCTTTCGCGGATACCAAAAAACCATCCACGGCTGTTCGTTCGGCCTGAGAATCTTGGGCAGCTACGTGAACTTGCACGGGGCAAAATGAAGGGCGACTATGAGAGGCTGGTGAGAGAGTGCGAGAAACTGCTGGCGAGGCCGCCTTCGACCAAAGAGCCGCCAAAATATCCGAAGGATATGGTGCGCGGCAGCGAGGAGTGGAGAAAGGTATGGTGGGGAAACCGGACATATACGATAAGGGCGCTCAACGGTGCGGCAACGCTGGCGTTTACGCGGCTGTTAGGCGGACAGGAGAAATACGGGCTTGAGGCCAAACGAATCTTGCTCGAATGCGCCAAGTGGGACCCCAAGGGCAGTACCGGCTATCGCTATAACGATGAAGCGGGTATGCCATACGCTTACTATTTTTCCCGCGCATACACGTTCGTCAACGACCTGCTTGGCGAGAAGGAGAAGAAAATCTGCCGGGACGTGATGAAGGTCCGCGGCGATGAGATGTACCGGCACCTTTGCCCGCGTCACCTGTGGCGGCCATATTCGAGCCATTCGAACCGTGCATGGCACTTTCTCGGCGAGGTTGGTATCGCTTTTATAGGAGAGGTCGAGGGGGCCGATGACTGGGTGTGGTTTGCTATGAATGTCTTTTACAACGTCTATCCCGTCTGGTGTGATGATGATGGCGGTTGGCACGAAGGTATCAGCTACGGCCACAGTTATCTGGGCCGGTTCACGTGGTGGGCGGATGTAATGCGCGAGGCAATGGGCATTGACGCTTACGATAAACCATTCTTTTCACAGGCCGGCTACTACACGATGTATCTTATGCCGCCAGGTAAGGTGGGTGGAGGTTTTGGCGATAGTGCCTGGCGCCGGTCGGCTTCGCGCAATGTATCTCTAATGAGCCAGTTCGCCGCACAGGCGGGCAACGGACACTGGCAGTGGTACGTCGAACAGATGGGCGGGGCGAGGGAGACAAGCGGCTATATCGGATTCGTTCGCGGAACTTTGCCGAAGGTGAAAGCAAAGCCGCCCGACGACCTGGCGAGTTCACGACTGTTCGGGGGAACCGGGCAGGTGTACCTTAACAGCGACTTGAGTAACGCCAGTAAGAGTGTCCAAGTGCTATTTAAGTCGAGCCCCTTCGGCACCCAATCTCACGGCAATGAGGCGAATAATTCGTTTATGCTCTGGGCGTACGGCAAACGTCTGCTGGTCCGTAGCGGTCACTACGACTCGTATGGAAGTGCACATCACAGCAACTGGGTGTGGAGCACTCGGTCGGTAAACAATATCACGGTCAACAACCGGGGACAAGGGAAGCGCACGGCCCAATCACAGGGCAAAATCGTCGGTTTTAAGACGACGCCATCGATGGACATCGTCGCAGGTGAGGCAGGCCAGGCCTACGAAGGTGACATTCTGGACCGCTTTACGCGTGCCATCATTTTTGTTAAGCCCGACCTGGTGGTCGTCTACGACCGGCTGGAGGCGAAAGAGCCCTCTACATTCGAATACTGGCTCCACGCTATCAATAAAATCGACGTCGAGAATCAGCGCGACATCTGCGTGCGGAACGATGACGTGGTTTGCGATATTGATTTTCTGGCGCCATCGGGTCTGACTTTCAAGCAGACCAACGAGTACGACCCCAAACCGCGACCGCGTATTAAGCTGCGGGAATGGCACCTGACGGCGACGACGGCTGAAAAAAAGAAGCAAATGGAGTTCGTGACACTCTATCGGCCGCACCGAGCCGAGGACAAAGTACCGAGTAAGGCCAGCCTGGAACGCATCAAGGGAGGGTATGCGCTGAAGGTGAAAGTCTCCGATGGCGAGTTTGCGGCAGTTCTTCCTACTGACGACCGTGTTACTCTGGAAGCATACGGCCTGAAAAGCAAGGGAGCGATCAAGTGTCGGCTCAAGCGAGTCGGCGAGCCGGCTAAAATCCTTGGGCTTGAGGAGTAGTTAGAGGAAAAGAAGCCGGCTTGACGTTTTCGCGGGATTTGGGTATGCTTGTACGCACTACGGCGGTAGGCCACCATAGACTATAGTCCGTATAAAGCCAAGCGAATGCAAGGAAGGAGTAGAGCAGAATGGCGAAGGATATGGAACAACTGTATGCTGAGCGGCTGAAGCGCTACGTTACGGCGATGCGGAATGAAAAACCTGACAAGATTCCGATTCGCCCATTTGTTGCCGAATTCACAGCGAAGTACGCCGGGTACACTTGTCAGCAGGTAACACACGATTATGAGAAGGCGTTCGCTGCCGCCCGGAAGTGCGCAGCCGATTTCGACTGGGACGCTATTGTTCCCAATATGGTTTACGTCTGGACGGGGCTGACGCAGGCGATAGGGACGAAGTACTACGCAGTTCCCGGAATCGATGTGCCCCCCGACACTGGTTTTCAGTACCTTGAGCCGCCTGAAGAAGAGGCGTTTATGAAGCCGGACGAGTACGATGCGCTCATCGAGGACCCGACCGGATTTCTGTTTAATGTCTGGCTCCCGCGTATCTCGGCTGACGTTAATGCGATGGGTGAGCCGACGTCGTATCGCAACAACCTGTCGTTTTTGAAGGGCGGGATGGCAATGCTGAACTATTTCAATGCGTTTGGAACACAGATTGGGCTGATGAGGACCGAGTCGGGGACGGTCTCTGCCATCTCAGGTATTCTGAAATCGCCGCTCGACATTATCGCTGATAAGCTTCGCGGCTATCTTGGACTGGTAACGGACCTGTTCGAGCGGCCGGACAAAGTCCTCGCGGCCTGCGAGGCCCTGATGCCGCACCTATTGCATGTGGCGCTTTCCGGTGCGGACCCCAACAAGAACGTGCCCATCGGGTTCTGGATGCACCGTGGATGCGTGCCGTTTATCTCACAGAAGCACTTCGATAATTTCAACTGGCCGACACTGAAGCCAATAATCGAGGAAATCTGGGCGCACGGACATCAGATCCTGTTCTACGCCGAGGGTAGTTGGGACGCTCATCTGGATGCATTCGCGGAGCTACCTGACCAAGCGATCGTTTATCATGTTGATATGGGTGACATATTTGAAGTGCACAAGAAGATTGGGCATAAATTCTGTATCAGCGGCGGTATCCCAAATTATCTGCTGTCAACCGGCACGCCGGACGAAGTACGCGACTATTGCAAGAAGGTAATCGACGGTGTGGCCGGTGACGGCGGGTACATTATGGACGCCAGCGCCATTGTTCAAAACGATGCGAAGGTTGAGAATATCAAAGCAATGACTGATTTTACGCGTGAATATGGAGTATATTGATGGCTGAACAAAAGAAACCTGAGAGAAAACCGGGTGTTTGTGTTCCGTGGGAAGAGAAAGTCAAGGAACTGAAAGAGATACAGGCAGATAAAGAGCTTGTCCAGAAGGTGTGGGAAGATATTGACGGATTAGGGTACGTGTACATCTGGCAGTGTCTGCTCTCATTCTGAGAAGCGAGTGAACAATTGGAGATTATGCTATGAATGGAAGAGCGGTTATTACTCGCCGCAGATTTATCAAAGAAACTGCCGGCATTGCAGCCGGGGCGATAGCATTCCCCCATATTGTTTACTCGTCGGCGGTGGGTAAGACCGGCAGCGTTGCTGCAAGTAATCGGATAACATTGGGTTTCATCGGTGTGGGCAGTCACGGTATCGGGATGAATCTGAAGACCTTCCTCGGTAACACAGATGCTCAAGCTATCGCCGTTTGCGACGTCGACAGTAATCATCGCAACAAAGCACGCGATATGGTTAATGCAAAGTACGGTAACGATGATTGTGCTGTTTACAATGATTTTCGAGAAATTATCGCCCGGGATGACATTGATGCAGTGGTGATTTCAACGCCGGACCACTGGCACGCCCTTATGTCGGTGATGGCGGCCAAGACAGGCAAAGATGTGCTTTGCGAAAAGCCGACGCTTACCGTTGAAGAAGGACGCATCTTGAGCGATACAATCAAGCGGTACGGCCGAATTTTCCAAACGGCTTCCGGAATTCGGGCGAGCTCTGTGTACCACCGTATGTGTGAGCTGGTCCGCAATGGTCGGATCGGCAAGGTGCATACCGTACGGGTGGTATTGCCAAGTGGTCCGCATAGGCCGGGTGAAACCAGACCTATGCCAGTGCCGAAGGGTCTGGATTACGATATGTGGCTTGGCCCGGCGCCGTGGACGCCATATACCAAGGACCGGCTGCATTATCACTGGCGATGGGTCAGTGACTATTCGGGCGGGCAATTGACGGACTGGGGTGCCCACCATATCAGCATCGCACAGTGGGGAAACAACACTGACCTGACCTGCCCGGTGGAAGTCGAGGGAAAGGGTGTGTTCTGCAAAGGGGGACTCTACAATACGGCCAAGGAATATAAAATCGAATACAAATATGCCAACGGTGTCAGGCTGATTGTTTCATCCGGGACGCCGGGAGTCCAATTTGAGGGGGATGAAGGATGGATTGGTGATTTGGGTGATCCGCAAGGAAAGCTGAAAGCCAATCCCAGTTCTGTACTGGATTCTGTTATTGGTCCGGATGAGATTCATCTTTATACGTGCCCGGCCGGCGAGCAGCGCAATTTTCTTGATTGTGTGAAATCCCGCGAGCCGTGCTTCTATCCTGAAGAGGTTGGCCATCAGGTATTTACTATTTCTCATATTGGCAATATCTCTATGCTACTTGGGCGAAAGCTGAGATGGGACCCGGATAAGGAACGCTTCATCGGAGATGGCCAGGCTAATCGGATGCTATCGCGGTCGATGCGGAGTCCGTGGCACCTGTAGAATTGACTATTGACTATTGTTGACTGAAAACGAACCATAACCTATCGATTGTGCGATATGAGAGTTTTTACTATGAAGGAAAGAGGATTTAATCGGCGGCAGTTTTTGAGAGAAGCGGCTGGAGTATCGGTAGCGGCAGTTGGTTTTCCGTATGTTGTTGCCTCATCGGCGGTGGGTAAAGCCAGCAGCGTCGCTGCGAGCAATAGGATTACGTTAGGCTTTATCGGGGTCGGTAGCCATGGGATAGGTATGAACCTTAGGAGCTTTCTGGCTAACGCAGATGCGCAAGCTGTTGCCGTTTGCGATGTCGATACCAATAATCGCAACAAAGCCCGCGATATAGTAAACCAAAAGTATGGTAACAACGACTGTGCCACGTACAAGGATTTCCGCGACGTTATCGCGCGGGATGATATCGACGCGGTGATGATATCCACACCGGACCACTGGCATGTTCCAATGTCGATAGCTGCGGCTAAAGCGGGCAAAGATGTCGAGTGCGAAAAACCAACATTGACTGTTCAGGAAGGCCGCGTTCTCTGTGAAACGATGAAACGTTACAGACGGGTTTTTCAATGGTCGACGGAAGACAGGTCAGTATACGAGTACCACCGTATGTGTGAGCTGGTCCGCAACGGTCGAATAGGCGAGGTCCACACAGTCCATGTGGAGCTGCCCAGCGGCCCTCATAATCCCGGCGACCCCACCCCCCTGCCGGTGCCTGAGGGCCTCGATTACGAGATGTGGCTGGGCCCGGCTCGATGGGCGCCGTATACGAAGGACAAGATACATTATCACTGGCGCTGGATTCTGTCTTACTCCGGAGGACAGTTGGCCGATTGGGGAGCCCATCTGCTCGACGGTGCACAATGGGGAAACAATACCGAACATACAGGCCCGGTAGAAGTCGATGGAAAGGGTGTGTTCTGTAAAGAAGGCCTTTACGATACGGCGAAGGAGTACAGAATCGAGTACAAGTACGCGGACGGCGTCAGTCTGATTGTCAAATCCGGTACGCCCAGCCTTAGATTTGAAGGAAGCGAGGGATGGATCGGCAACCGCGGTTGGAGGTCACCATTGCAGGCGAATCCAAAATCGGTCCTGGATTCGGTAATTGGTGCTAATGAAATTCATCTCTATACCTGCCGTGCCGGGGAGCAACGTAATTTCCTTGATTGCGTGAAAACGCGCAAGGAGTGCTATTTCCCGCCGGAAATAGGTCAACGATGCTTTACAATCGCCCACATCGGCAATATTTCTATGCTGTTGGGCAGGAAACTTAGATGGGACCCGGAGAAGGAGCGGTTCATCAATGATGAACAGGCCAATAAAATGCTGTCGCGGTCGATGCGGAGTCCGTGGCACTTGTGAAATGATTAATGATTAATGATAAATGATTATTGGAAAAGGAGGAATTATGAAAGTCGAAAGCAAAAAGGTTCAAGCAATTTTGTTGCTCGTTGGGATTCTGTGTTTGTTACCGGTGGTGGATGCCGGCGCAAAAGAGACCCGCAACAAGATTAGTCTGACAGGTGGTGATTTTTTCAACTGGCGAGGTAATACAGGGACATGGCAGATTGTCGGCGATACCTTTACAAATCCCAAGAATGAGAAGCTGCTGAGCAGTAAGCCGGGGACGGGGGTTATTGTGAATGGGCCAACAGGAAGGACAAGGAATATACTAAGCAAGGTAGAATTCGGTGATGTCAGGGCTCATATCGAGTTTATGGTTCCAAAGGGGTCCAACTCCGGCGTGTACTTTATGGGCCGATACGAAATTCAGGTCTACGACAGCTACGGTGTGGAAAAAGGCCAATACCCAGGCATTGAGTGCGGCGGTATTTATGAGCGGTGGGATAATAACAGAAATCCCAAGGGCTTCGAAGGCCATTCCCCGCGCGTCAACGCTTCGCGAGCGCCGGGACAGTGGCAAACGTTCGATGTTATTTTCCGGGCACCGCGTTTTGACAAGAACGGGCGAAAAATTGCGAACGCAAGGTTTGAGAAAGTCGTGCACAACGGCATTGTGGTCCATGAAGATTTGGAGCTTACCGGGCCGACGCGGGCCGGTGCGTATAACGATGAGAAACCAACCGGGCCGCTTATGCTGCAAGGCGACCACGGGCCGGTGGCGTATCGCAATATCCGGCTTGAACCAGCCGTGCCGTTCTTTGCGATGGATACGGGGACGAAAGACGCCAAACACAAGACTGCAAAACAGCAGGTTGAGATGCTCAAGGATTTGGGGTATGACGGTATCGGCTGCACAGCGGGCAAGGAAGTGGCGGAGATGCTCAAAGAGCTGGATAAAAACGGCTTGAGGCTCTTTGCCGTTTATCTTGGAGCAAATATAGATGCCGAGCAGCAGAAGTATGGCCCGGAACTAAAAGAAGCAATCGAGGTATTGAAGGGACGCAATGCGATACTCTGGCTGTTCGTACTAAGCAAAAAGCATAAGCCGTCTTCGCCGGAAGGCGATTCGCGTGCGGTGGAAATCATCCGAGAGATTGCGGATATGGCGGCTGAGGCCGGGCTGCGAGTTGCGCTTTACCCGCACCATGGATTCTGGGTCGAGCGAGTGGAAGATGCGGTGCGAGTGGCCAAGAAGGTAAACCGGAAAAACGTGGGAGTTACGTTCAATCTATGTCACTGGCTAATGGTGGATGATGAGAAAAATATGAAGTCGCTGATAAAGTCGGCGATGCCATACCTGTTTTTGGTGAGTATCAATGGTGCGGACAGCGAAGGACGGGACTGGAAGAAGCTCATTCAGACACTGGACCGGGGCAGCTTTGATATGTACGGATTTTTAAAGACGCTGGAGGACGCAGGCTACAACGGCCCAATAGGACTGCAGGGGTATGGCATAGGCGGTGATGCGCACCAGAACCTGGCGCGTTCGATCTTGGCGTGGCGCCAATTTTCGGGACGGTTAGCAGCAGATAAAAATTAAAAAACGTGACAATGTCTAACAGAGTAATCAATGGAAACTCTTAAATTATTACGCGATTACTTTCCGACGGCGGTTTTTACCGGCAAGTGTCTGGTTTTTATAAGCGAGGACTGGCGCGTTGAGCTTACCGAGCATAAAGACAGCGATTTTAGCAAGGCTGAATCTGAGCCGGCTGTTATACGAGTTAGAATCTTCAAGAAGGCCTTGAATGAGCAATTTGTGCCGGGCCATTACGAAGATTTCCAGCTTGCATCGTTAGGTGAGCTTGCCGAGCAGATTGAAAAGTATGTGCAGCTGGCGATTGGCAAGAATATCAGGGAGAGTCCTATTTAGTGGGCCCAAACGCAAAAAGACCTAAGACCGAAGACCTGGTTCTTTTCTCTTGTATAAGCAGCAGCGGTGCCAACTAATGGCTAATCTGACAATTCAAGAGATTAATGGCGGTGTGGCTTTTGCCGTAAAGATTGTACCGGGCAGCAGCAGGACGGCTGTCTACGGCTTGCTCGATGAGATGGTGAAGATTAAGGTTTCGGCGGCGCCTGAGAAGGGAAAAGCAAATAAGTGTTTGCTTGACTTTCTGTCGAAACAACTTGGTGTGAAAAGGAACGCTGTTAGTATAATCTCCGGCAAGACAAGCGCCGTCAAGGGCGTGCAGGTTTTGGGCCTCTCGGTTGAAACACTGCTAAAGAAACTGAATCTGAATAAATAGTATCATATTTCATAAGTTATTCTTCTAAACGCTGCAAGAGATAAGATTGCCACGGCCTGCTTCGCAGGCCTCGCAATGACAGTCGCAGCGATAGGATTTTAGTCAATGACTGACAAATCATCTCTGCTTTCACAAAACCATATAGTGGACGAGTCTTCACTAAGATATATGCTGAAGCTGGCGGCACCAATGGTAGTGACGACCGTATCGTTCACCATTATGCAGTTTGTTGACAGGTTCATGGTTTCACGTATCCCCAAGTTTGGGACAGAGGCGTTGGCGGCGGTTTTGCCGGCGGGGTTTGTTAGCTTCCTGCCCAGCGGCTTCGCCATAGGCGCTATGGCAAGTCTGAGCACGTTTGTAAGTCAGAGCCTCGGCAGAGGTGACAAGAAGGACTGCTCGAATTATTTCTGGCAAGCGATATATATGGGATTTGCATATTTTGTTGTGGTGGTGGTGATAATGTGGCCGGCAGCACCGTGGATATTCAAAATGATGGGGCAACCGCCGGCGGTAGCTGATATGGAAGTGATATATTTTCGAATCATGCTTTACGCTCATATACTGGCCGTTATCAACTGGTCATGCAACCAATTCTTTATGGGTATACATCGGCCAACTATCACAATGTGTGCCTCTTTATGTGGGCAGATAGTCAACGTAGCAGCCAATTATGTATTGATTTTCGGCAAGCTCGGTTTGCCACCTATGGGCATTGCAGGTGCAGGCTGGGGGACATTTATCGGGATAGCTGTCGCGGCTGTTATAAATATGGCTGTATTCCTGAGTAGAGGTATGAATATGGCCTTTAGGACCAGGCGAGCGGTGAACCTCGATTTCGGCAAGATGTATGATTTGCTGAAAGTAGGACTTCCTGCAGGATTTGGACTGATGATGAATGTGGCATTCTGGGGTATGATTCTGTTTGCACTCGTTGGACGATTCGGCACGGAGGCATTGGCTGCGACAAGCGCGGTGCTTTCGTACACAAGTCTGTCGGTGATGCCGGTTGTTGGCATAGGTACGGCTTTAAGCGCGGCGGTGGGTAAGACAATAGGTGCGGGCAGAAAAGAGCTGGCAACCAGGCAAACCCGTGTTTGTTTAAGGGTGGCATTGGTCTATATGGGATTGGTTGGGATTTGCTTCTTCGTATTCAGAAGTCGACTCATGAAGTTTTGGTCATCCGACCCTGACGTCATCGAAGCTGGAGTCAGTATCTTAATCTGTGCTGCTATATACCAGGTCTTCCACGCTGCACGCATCATCTATGGCGGCTCCCTGCGCGGAGCAGGTGATACAGTATGGCTCGCAGCTGTCTCAGCGGTCGGATCAGCGCTAATTTTAGGACTTGGAGGCATACTGATTGTTAAGTTCTGTCCGTCTCTTAAGTATATAGGGCCGTGGATTGCCGCCACAATTAGTATTATCGCCGTAGGGTTGGCGAACTACTGGCGATTCAAGAATAACAGGTGGATGAAGATAGATTTGTTCAAGCGCCGTGCGGTCAGCGTGCCCGCCGAAATTGAAGGCGGTGGTTGAGGCCGGTTTTGAATTCAAATGTTCGAGTGTTGAGCGCGGTTAGTCTGGGAGTTTTCGCAAGTGGATGTTGCGAATAGCTCCGGCCGTTTGCCAGGTTGCAATGCCAAGTGGCTGAGATAAGTCCACTTCCGGGCGGATGTCGATTTTTCGGTCGGTCGTCACCACGTCGACAAGTTTTTCATCATCAAGCCATGCCTCAATTTTCCCGGGGGTTACCCGCAGACGGACGCGGTACCATCGGCCGGTCTCGAACGAAATGATTCGTGTGGTTTCGTTGTTGGCGGCGTCATAGTAATCGAGATTGGACAGGCCGCAGACCTCGCCGCCCCAGCCGCCGAGGATTAGTGAGCACGGGTTGTCGCCGACGGGAAAGGTCAGCCCACAGAAAAAGTCACTTCCCGTGACCCGCATTGCTTCGAGGCTGATTTCATAGTTCATACGGACGAGCGGTCCGGTCCAGTTTACCCCGGTCATGTCGTTACCCATCTCGAGGAAGATACTGCCGTCCTTTACGTAGACATTGCCCTGGCCACCAAAGTCCGTAATCTCCCACTTCCCCAGTGTCTTGCCGTCGAAAAGGCTGATTTCGCGCTCCACAGGACGCCTAACGGCGGGACCCTGACAAGACGGGAGCACGAAAAGGCCGAGCAGCAATAAAATTGTGTAGAGCGTATTGGGTAACGCACGGCGAAATAAGGCATCTGCGATAATAGTTTGTTTCCGGTTCATTATATTACTCCAGCCATAATAAAATTACGTTGAATAAAATAACCTCGGAACTTACATTAGACAACAGTTTTTTTATTGAAGATGACCGATTTTTAGAACCATAAACAAAATATAAACGGCTTTTCTGACGATAAGGTTTGTAGAGGCAGATACTTAGTAGGATTGTACAGCGTCTGTTGTTTAAGGGGGTTTTCGACAACAGGCAAAACGAATGGTTAAACGTAATTAAACAGCTATGAAAAAGGTTTTGTTGCTAATTGTGTGCGTTGCGGCCTTTACGGTGCCGCCAACTTTTGGCCGAGATGAGCCCCTGGCCAACGAGGGCAAAGCAGGTCTGTACGCGAGGTCGATTGAACAGGTCTTGCGGCTAAGAGAAGAAGAAGTCGATATAGCTACCGCTGCTTTGATTATTTCGGAGCAGTGGAGTGACCTGGTGCATGGCCGAAGGTATCTGTCAAGATTAGATGATATGGCATTGGAGATTCGCGCCCGGCTCGAAAAGAAAAAGCTAAGGCCTAAGTACCGCGCGATTCCGGTGATAAATGAGTATTTGTTTGATGAGCTGGGGTTTAAACCGATTTCAGAGGCAAGCGACCCGAATGATTTGTTTTTGCACTCTGTGCTGGATAGAAAACGAGGGTATTGCCTGAGTCTTTCGATTCTTTATCTTTCCCTCGGAGAACGGCTTGGTCTGCCTCTATATGGGGTTGTCGTGCCGGGACACTTCTTCGTTAAATACGATGATGGGCAAGTGCGATTCAATATTGAAACAACAAGTAAAGGTGGAAGTGCTCCTGATGAGCATTACAAAACTAAATTCAAGGTGCCGGAGGACGACGACGGTATCTATATGAGAAAGCTGAGTAAAGTTCAGACGTTGGGCTGTTTTCTTAATAATCTGGGCAACAGCTACTGCGATATTGGCGATACGGAGTCTGCATTGCTCGCACTTGAAACCGCGGTGGAGATAAATCCGTCACTGGGTGAGTCTCGGGCAAATCTGGGCAATCTTTACCTGAGAAACGGTCAGATAGAGGACGCTATGTACGAATACCGGACGGCTTTGCAAATCAACCCAAACGATGCCAAGACACACAGCAACCTTGGCAATGCATACACTAAACGAGGATGGCTCAACGATGCGATTGCTCAATACTGCCACGCACTTGAGCTGGACCCGAACTTCACCCAGGCATACAAAAATCTGGCAAGTGCTTACTGCCAACTTGAAATGTTTGTGCAGGCGGAAGCGGCCTTGAAACAGGCACTTATTTTGGAGCCGAAAGACGCTTCTCTGTACAACCAATTGGGCGACGTCTATAACCAGATGGGCAAATATCGGCAGGCAATATCTCAATATAAAAAGGCCTTGAAGATTAAACGCAATTTAGCTGAGGCCCACTACGGCCTGGCTACCTGCTACAATAAGCTGGGCCTGGTCGAGGATGAGATTCGAGCATACAAAAGGGCTCTGGCGGTTAAGCCTAATATGGTGGCTGCTTTAGTGGGTTTGGGCAATGCTTACTTCGGAAAAAAGAAGTATGATGCGGCTATTGAACAGTATAAGAAAGCCGTTCGGATAAAGCCCGATGATGGCATGATTCATTACAATCTTGGAGCGGCATATTCCAACAAGGACGATTACAAGCAAGCAGTGGCTGCGTATTTGAAGGCGGTTGAGATTGAGCCGGAAATGGGTGATGCGCATAACGGGCTGGCCTTTGCGTTTTACAAGTTAAAGAAGTACGATTTGGCGGCCAAGCACATAAAAGTCGCCGAGCAATTAGGCGTTGAGATTGATAAAAAGCTGTTCCGTGCCATCGAAAAGAAATTGCGGTAGAATATTTACCGCTGAGAACGCTCCCCGCTTCCACGGGGACAGGCGAGAGCGCGGAGAGTTCAATAGTAATTAGCCACGAATTGGCACGAATTTGTTTAGCCACAAAAAAGCGCAAAAAAGTTAGACAGGATTAACACGCAATTTCAAATCCAGAATTTCTCGCAATTTACTTGACAGTGACGTGCAAAAGCTGTACAATTACATTACTTTGAGTGGTTTTGCCAGAGGTGTAAGTGATGGGAAAATGCCGTTCTATTACCCCGATTCGGCCAGATTACCAGCAGGTATCGGTGCGCACAGTGTGCACCGTGTGAAATATTAACCGTTCCCTGCGTACGCAGGGACAATTTTTGAAAGGAAAAAAATGGAAACGAGAAAGGCAAAAACAAAAGTAGTGGCGGCTGTATTGGCTTTGGCTGCTCTGTGCGTGTTTTCGCTGTTCGCTGTAGGCGGGAATTTGGAGCCGAATGCACCGCCCGGGCCGACAATGCACACTCTGGATGAGATTTATAACGAGGTCACGTCAGCAGGGTCCGAGAACGGGGATTCGATCCCACATCACTCGGAGGTTGAAGGCTCAGGGGCAATACATATCTCGCTTACAGGCGCGACCCAGGGCGCTATAGATGGAAGCTGCACGGCAGCGGGTAAGGAGGGCACAAGCGTAGTTGTAAGTTTCGAACACGATGTGCATATACCTCTTGACACAGACACCGGTCAGCCGACGGGTGTACGGGTGCATCAGCCCCTCAGTATCGTCAAGCTTATGGATAAGGCAAGTCCCAAGCTCTATCAGGCGCTGGTCACAGGGGAGCGGTTAACTGTGGAGATCCAGTGGTACCGTATAGACCCTACTGGTGGTGAGGAACATTATTTCACAACCAAGCTGGAAGATGCTATCATTGTGGCAATCAAGCCTTCTTTGCTGCATATGGAAGATGTTTCTTTTACATACAGAAAGATTATATGGACCTGGGAGCCAGACGGAATCACAGCTCAGGATGATTGGTCGACTCATCTCCCCTGATTGAAAGAATAGCAAAATATAGTTGCTGATTGCGGCAGCAGTATCGCCGGATTTCGGGCAACAAAAAAATGGGAAAATTCAGGAGGTTAAAAAATGGAAACGAGAAAGGCAAAAACAAAAGTAGTGGCGGCTGTATTGGCTTTAGCTGCTCTGTGCGTGTTTTCGCTGTTCGCTGTAGGCGGGAACCTGGAGCCGAATGCACCGCCGGGGCCGACAATGAAAACGCTGGATGAGGTTGAGCCGAGAATTCCCATTTCGTCAGTGCCCTATACCATCTCGGCTTCTGGGTCCTACTACCTGACCGGTGACTTGACACTTTCGGCCACGGACACTCACGGAGTTACGATCAACGTGGACAATGTTACCATTGACCTGAAGGGCTTTGCCCTCAATGGGCCGGGCAAAACCTTTGGATCCACTGGAAGTGGGATCAGAGGCATCGGCCGAAAACAGATTACCATTCGCAACGGAATCATCCGCCAGTTTCGGGGCGAAGGACTCAGCTTCAATAACGGGACCGGTCTGCTGGTGGAAAACCTGATGGTGGAAAACTGCGGTAGCGGCGGCATCCATGGCTATCTCCATGTGACCGTTCGAAACTCGCAGTGCTACCAGAATGACGGCTACGGTATCCTCGCAAATGGTCATCTATTAGCTGAGAATAATATCTGTGCCGCAAACAGCTCCATAGGCATAGGTGCAAGCGGATCTGGCTCCGTCATCAAGGGCTGTATCGCTTATGACAATGATAACAGCGGGATTTCTGTCGGTCCCGGTTCAACCGTTACTCAATGCTCGGCTTATTCCAATGGTACCCGTGGCATTTACGGTTCCAGCGGCTCTACAATTACCGCCTGTTCAGCATATCTTAACTCTGGAATCGGTATCGCTGTAGGAGATGCCTGCACAGTCAGCAACAATACCAGCTCCAACAACTCTACCGTTGGCATTCAGGGGCAAAACCGAAATTACATTCGCAATAACAGTGTCAACAATTCGCCAACGGGCATCAAGGTTAACAGCACGGATAATCTGATAGAGTTTAATTTGGTGACGAATTGCACTGAAGGGTTGAATCTTGTTGGTAACAACAATCTTTATATCAACAATCGATTGTCCAATCCTACAAATTTTGTAAATCAAGCTGGTGACACCACCGACGGCAGCAATATCGAATTTTAACCTAATCCACAGGAGTGAAAAATGAAAGTTGAACGGAAATATACGACAGTGGCACTGGTTCTTTTCAGTTTGTTCGTGTTTTGTATGGCGGCCCGAGCCGAGAATATTGACCCCAATGAGGACGGCAGCCAGTATGCCTATGGCGAGAATGTCGGCTGGCTGAATTTTGAGCCGAGTCAGGGACCGGGCGTAACCGTAAGCGATGATAAATTGACCGGCTACGTCTGGGCTGAGAATATCGGCTGGATAAATCTTGACCCAAAGTTCGGCGGTGTTACAAACGATGGAACAGGGCTTCTATCAGGTTATGGCTGGGGTGAGAACGTCGGCTGGATAAACTTCAACCCCAAAGTACCTGGAGACCCAGAACACTATGGCGTTACCATCAACCACGAGGGCAATTTCAATGGCTGGGCCTGGGGAGAGAATATCGGCTGGATACATTTGGCGTCCGGTGCTCCTGTTGCTTATAAGGTTCAAACGTCCTGGATTACAAGCTGTGTGGTTGATTTTGACGATTTGGGAAGGTTTTGCGACCTCTGGCTGCAAACCGGCCCCGGATTAAAAGCTGACTTTGACGACAGCAAGGATGTCGACTTTAAGGATTACTGCACTATCGCCGAGCTTTGGCTCACACTATGCCCAGCCGGCTGGCCGTTAAAATGAAAGCATTTGTTTACCGCTGAGAACGCAGAGACCGCAGAGAGGACAGACGACAGATGATGGACGACGGATGATGGACGACGGACGATGACGACGGATATACAAAAGATAAATACGAAATACGAAGCACGAAATACTCCGCAGGACACCTAATGGTGGAAACAAATTCGAAATCCAAAATACTAAATGCTCAAAACGAGATTGCTTTCCGCCAGAGGCGGACTTTCAGCGCTGCGCTCAGAATGACAATTTTTAACAGATTCCTCGGCTGCGCTCGGAATGACAGCAGGGAATATCGAATATCGAACAAGGAATGTCGAATGATGAAGTTGAGGAGATAGAGGACAGAAGACAGAGGACAGACGACGGACGATGGACGACGGACGATAGGCGACGGGTAAACTTCGAGCAGGTATCAATAAATTCGGTTTATTGACATTTTTTAGGAGAAGATTGATATGGCTGAACAAATAAACAAAATGCGGTTAAGCGGGGGATATACAAATGTACGGCTGGCGATGTTTGTGTGTGCCGTGGTGCTATCGTTTGTCGGCAGCGCTGTGTTTGCTAGCGCGGCGCAGCCTGCGAAGAGTGTCAAGCCGATCCAACTGCATCCGGAGAACGGCCACTATTTTCTGTGGCGCGGCAAGCCGACGGTTCTGATAACCTCGGGCGAGCATTACGGGGTAGTGCTCAATCGGGCCTTCAACTACAGAAGATACCTCATGACACTCACCTCACATGGGTTTAACCTGACGCGGACATTCAGCGGGGCGTACTGCGAGCCGGCTGGGGCGTTCAAAATTGCGAACAATACGTTGGCCCCGGCGAAAGGTCAACTCATCTGTCCGTGGGCGCGTAGCAATAAGCGCGGCTACGCCAACGGCGGCAATAAATTTGACCTGAAAAAGTGGGACCCCGCGTACTTCGAACGCCTCCGCAGCTTTGTTGCCGAAGCAGGCAAACGCGACGTTGTTGTCGAACTGGTACTGTTTTGCCCCTTCTACGAAGACGCTATGTGGAAACTTAGCCCGATGAACGCTGCCAACAACGTTAACGGTATCGGCAAAATGAAACGCACCGAAGTCTATACGCTCCAAGATCGCAAACTATTGGCTGTGCAGGACGCAATGGTACGCAAAATCGTCGAGGAGCTAAAGGGCTTCGACAACGTCTATTATGAAATCTGCAATGAGCCATACTTCGGCGGCGTGACGCTCGAGTGGCAGGCCCACATCGCCGAGACAATCGTTAAGGCCGAAGCAAACTTCAAAGCAAAGCACCTGATCGCCCAGAATATCGCTAACAAGTCCAAGAAAGTGACCAAGCCGAATCCTCATGTGTCGATTTTCAACTTCCATTACGCCAAGCCACCCACAGCTGTTACTGAGAACTATGGCTTGAACAAGGTCATCGGCGACGATGAGACGGGCTTTGCCGGCAGTGAGCCCAAAGCATACCGGCTCGAAGCGTGGGATTTCATTATCGCCGGCGGTGCAGTGTATAATAACCTTGATTACTCTTTCACAGTCGGTCACGAAGACGGCACGGCGAGGATCAATGCCCCGGGCGGCGGCGGGCCGGTGTTTCGAAAGCAGTTGGAGATTCTCAAGGATTTCATCAACAGCTTCGACTTCATCCGGATGAAGCCGGACAATTCAATCATAAAAGCCGGAGTACCCGATAAAGCAACCGCCCGCGCGCTGGTCCAGGCAGGCCGTGGCTACGCCATTTACATTAACGGCGGCAACAAGGCAGAGTTGGTGCTGGGACTGGCCAGGGGCGCGTATAATACAGAATGGGTGAACACGAAAACAGGAAAGGTTGAAAAAAAGGAGTCGTTTCGGCACGCCGGCGGCAATAAGACGCTGCATTCGCCCAAGTACACCGATGATATCGCTCTGCGGATTAAGCGCATGTCGAGGAGCAGGATAATACGGTGACGTCCGTGGAACGAAAAGAAGTGATGGCCTGAACAAGACTTTTCCATCAGCGTGGATTCCCGCTCCGGCGGAGGCGGATCTTCGATTTCGCGGGAATGACAGCAGGGTAGCGAGCATTATTAGCTGAGAAATTGCTGCTAAAGGCCTAAAAAATCTACCCAAACTCGACACGCACCCCCCCAGACAGGCATTTCCACAAAATCATTGATATTGCTGCATTAAGTGTGTATATTGTTGTTGGCGGCGGATGGATTGACAAGGCAGCCAACTGATAAGTAAGGACTTATGGCGCTTTGAAATTTGGCTTTTGATTATGCAGACAGACGATGACATCTTAAACCTGCTCAAAGAAAAGGTGGCCCAGGCCGCACGGCAAGCGCAGCGAGGAGTGATATTGCAGCCGGGTGCTATCGGCGATTGTATATTAACTCTGCCCTTGGCTGAGTTTATGAAAGACTCTCTGCGATTGGGTGGAATTGATATTGTCGGGCACACTGAATACATTGGCATCTTTCCGGGCAGGACCTGCGTTGACGGCATTCGCTCAATAGATTCAATGAATTTACATCGATTGTTTGTTGACACAAGCGTGTTTGACCCTGCGGACGGCGACCCTTTAATAAACGTTTTTTCCGACTATGCCTGGATTGTGACATTTCTGGGCGAGCCGAACAGCCACTTTGAACAGAACCTGATTTTCACTGCCAATTGCAGCCATAGCGCAGAAGTTATAACATTATCGATGAAGCCGCCGGCAGAGTTCCCTATCCATTTAACTGACTTTTACACGCAGCAATTCGTCGACCAGAGTGGTCTGTCTTTGGAGCCTCGACAAGTTCAGCGCGATGGTCGTTTAATAAAAGCGACTGAAGCAGACGTAAACAAGGGTAGAGAATTTCTGAAAGAAATATACCTTGAGCCTTGTGAAAAGTTAGTTGTAATTCAGCCGGGCAGCGGGGGATTGCACAAATGCTGGCATCTGGATAATTTCTTAGCTGTAGCCAAAGAGCTTCGTTTAAAAGGTGTCGAAGTAGTATTTTTGTTGGGACCTGCTGAGCTGGAGAGGTTCAGCAATGCGACAATTAAGAATATAAGCAGTGCTGCAAGATGCTTGACGGATTTGTCTTTGACGCAGGTCGTATGGCTTTTGAGCTGTTCGGATGGGTTCATCGGCAATGACAGCGGGATTACGCATCTGGCTGCGGGAATGGGTGTCAGGACGTTAGCTGTTTTCGGCCCGACTAATCCGGCTGTCTATAAACCGATTGGACCTGCTGTAACAGTGCTTGCAAGCGGTAGAACGGCTTTTGCCGACGAGCCCTCCGCAGCGCTACAGCAGGAGGTTCTGGAGGTTTTGATGGCGTGACGTCAGAAGCCGGTTTTAAGTTATGGCAGTTTTATGGGGTTCCCTGACGCAAAAAGTGTGTTTGTGGTCCCTACGACAACGGCAAAAACGGCTGATTTGCTTCGAGGATTGAGTAGTTGACCACGTCAGCTTTTTTGCTATAATACGATGTTTTGGATATTTACAAAACCAAAAGCACCTAATTTAAAGATTTTTAGTCTTTACGTTTTAGTTTTTTAGCTTCTTTCGAGGGCATTTATATGCAAGCCCCGTTAGAAATTGTATAACGGGGAATAATAGGATACAAAAAGGGAAGAAATGGTACAAGAGGGTAAATCTCTAACAGGGCAAGAAAGAACTTTGGGCGAATTAGCTGAATATGTAGGTGGGCGGGTTTGTGGCAATCCCAACATAATAATCAAGTCTGCATCGACCCTTGGGCGTGCAAATGAAGGCGACATTAGCTTTCTGGCAAATAACAAATACGAGAAGCAGCTGCGGACAACCAAGGCAAGTGCCGTAATCGTCGGCAAAGAGACTGCCCGTGCGCCCGTCCCTCTTTTGGTAGCCGACGACCCTTACTATGCTTTTATGCAGATTATGGTGCTGCTGCACGGCCATCGCAAACACAAAAAGATAGGGATAAGCCCGCGTGCTTCAATTTCGGATAGTGCCAAAATTGGTGTAGACTGCCATATTCATGATTTTGTGACGATAGCCGATGAGGCAAGAGTCGGCGACGGCTGCATAATTTATCCCAGCGTGTACATTGGGCAGGGAGTGCAAATTGGCAACGACAACATAATATATCCCAATGTTACCATTTACGATGGGTGCAAAATAGGTAATCGTGCAATTATAAATGCCAACTCGACAATCGGCGAAGACGGCTTCGGCTATGCCAGCCACAAGGGCGTACATCACAAGATACCACAGACTGGCTCTGTGATTATTGAGGACGATGTTGAAATCGGTGCCTGCTGCGGAATCGAACGAGGCACACTGGGCGATACTGTTATAGGCCAGGGCAGCAAGCTGGGCGACCTGGTTACAGTAGGACACGGCACAAAAATCGGTGCACATTGTTTGCTTGTAGCTCAGGTAGGTGTTGCCGGCTCAACCACGCTTGGGCATCACTGCGTGGTCGGGGGCCAGGTCGGTATTGTCGGACATATCAATATCGGAAGCAACGTTACAATTGCAGCCAAGGCTGGTGTTATTAATAACATTCCAGACGGCAAAATCGTGCTTGGTGCACCTGCTATCGAGGCAAATCAGGGCAAGCGAGCGTACAGCATGATAGAGTATCTGCCTGAGATGCGGCAAAATATTCGCAAGCTCGAAAGTCAAATTGAACAAATTGTCTCATCAATCGAATCGGAGTCTGAAGAGCCAGCCGAGCAGGATCCTGAATCGTGACCCATGCCCGAAATACCAGAGACGAACCACGAGAGACGAATATCGAATTCGCCGAGGGCGAACCTTCGGCGTCGAACAAAGAATATCGAATTTCGAACAGGACGTTTCCTTGAACGAGATACAAGATACAAGCCACGAGTCACAAGATGTGCTTGGCTTGATTGCAGGAGAGGGCAGATTGCCCTTTCTTGTTGCCGCTGGCGCCAAACAGGCGGGATTAAGAGTAGTTTGCGTCGGCCTGGTGGATGACGTAGAGAGCAGCCTGGCCGACGAAGTCGATGTGTTTTACAGAGTTGCGGTTGCCCGGCCGGGAGCCTGGATACGGAAGCTAAGAAAGCACAGCGTAAGGCAAACGATTCTGGTTGGTCGAGTTGCTAAATCACAACTTTTCACCCCCTGGCGAATCCTGCGGTATCTGCCGGATTGGCGGGCATTCAGGATATATTACTGGCGGCTGCGCAGTAAAGACAAACTAACGGATTCGTTTTTGTGTGCCATAGCCGACGAGCTGGCGAGCGGCGGGATAGTATTGGAGAATTCAACAGTGTACTGCAAGGAACATCTGGCAACTGCGGGCGTAATGACAAAACGCCACCCAAGCCCATCGGTCGAAGGCGACATTGAGTTCGGCTGGCAGATAGTTAAAAAGCTCGGCGAACTGGACATAGGGCAGGCGATTGCGGTGAAGGAAAAAGAGGTAATCGCCATCGAAGCGATAGAAGGCACGGCGGAGATGATTAAGCGGACCGGTCAGTTCTGTAAATCGAGGGGCTGGACACTTATCAAAACCTCAAAGCCGGGTCAGGATATGCGATTCGATGTGCCGTGTGTAGGACCTGATACTATTAGAAGTTTAGCCGAAAACGGCGGCAAATGTCTGGTTGTGGAAGCAGGTAAGACGATAATTATCGACAAGGGCGAAACAATAAGACTCGCCGATCAATTGGGTATAACTATTCTGGGGCGCTAACATCTTGGACAGCGGTTTTGACAAAATACGACAGCATAAGTGCACGTTGTTTATCAACAAGAATTTTCGCAACGACAATCTTGAACAGGCTTTATCAGCCGGCGAAAAAACTCTGCAAGAACGTTACCAATTGACACCTGTCTTCTCCTCAGATTCTTCCCGTGTATATAAATTCTCCGCCGGTTTTGACGGTATGGAAAGATGGATTTACTTTAAGCGATATCTTTGGAGGTCAGCCCTGGATTTTATTAAACATCTTGTGCGTCCCAGCCGGGCCAAGCGGGCCTTTAAGGCAACGCTGATGTTGGAGAAAAATGGATTTGAGGCCCCGGTTGTCGTTGCAATGGGCGAATGCAAATCCAGCTTTCTTGACAGAGAAAATTTTTTAGCGACTATCGAGGTTGAGGACGCGAAACAAATTTATCAATTTATGCCCGAAAGCGCCGAAGACCTCACTAAGGAGCAGTTACGAGATAAACGCGAGCTGATACGAGTATTCGGGCGAACTGTAGGTAGAATGCACGCCAGGAGTATTTTCCACGGCGATTTGAAAGTGGTCAATGTATTAGCAAGGCAGGAGAAGAAAGGCTGGGTGTTCTCCTTCATCGACAATGAGCGGACGAAGAAGTTTTACAGGCTACCCGCCTGGCTGCGTTTGAAAAACCTTGTGCAACTGAATGTGGACCGCACGGACGCTCTGACCGTTACCGATCGCATAAGATTCTTCAAAAGTTACCTCCAGGAAAATCCTTCAATTGCTCGCAAGAAAAGCAAGTGGGTCAAAAAAATAATTGCAAAAACAAACTTGCGCCTCGCGAAAAGGGGCAAATAGGAAGTAGTCCGAAGATAATAGAACCTGACACAATGAAGATGCACAGAAAGAGTTGGACACATAAAATAAATGGGCTAAGAGGAATTGTGAAATGACCAAGCTAAATCTTGTGAACGGTTATTACGTTCATCCCTCTGCTGAGATTTCAGAAAGTGCCAAAATTGGAGAAGGCACTCACATCTGGAATCAGGTTCAAGTTAGGGAAGGAGCCACCATCGGTAAGAATTGCAGTTTAGGTAAGGATGCATATATTGATTTGAATGTAAAAATCGGCAATAACGTGAAAATCCAAAATGGTGTATCTGTCTATTACGGCGTTATAATCGAAGATGATGTTTTCCTTGGCCCTCATATGACCTTCACCAACGACAAGTATCCTCGTGCTTTCAATAGTGATTGGCAGGTATGTTCCACTCGCGTAAAAATAGGAGCTTCAGTTGGGGCAAATGCAACGGTATTAGCCGGAGTAACTATTGGTGACTACGCAATGACAGGAGCAGGAGCCGTCATTACTAAAGACGTACCTTCTCACGCTCTGGTAGCAGGGACACCGGCAAGAATCATCGGTTTCGTCTGCAATTGTGGACAAAGGCTCAAAAAAACACAAGAGAAGGATAATCATGTAAAAATGATCTGTACAGAGTGTTCTGAGGAACACAAAATAGCGATTGCAACTTATAACAAAATACTTAGGCGCAAGAAATGATCCACCTCTCAAAACCTTATTTTGATAAACGAGAGATAAAAGCCGTCGAAGAAACACTTGATTCCGGATGGGTTGCAGGCCAGGGACCCAAAGGAATTGAATTGTCTGAACAGGTTAAATCTTTGACAGAGACAAAATATGCAATACCTTTAAACAATTGCACCGCAGGACTTCACTTATCATTGCTTGCTGTTGGCATAAAACCGGGTGATGAGGTTTTAGTCTCAGACTATACATTTCCAGCTACAGGCCATGCCATAATGTACTGTGGAGCAACGCCCATATTTGTTGATGTCAATATAAAATCCTACAACATGGATCCTACTCTGATAGGAGAGAAGATAAACAAGAATACTAAGGCCATCCTTGTAGTGCATGTCTTTGGGCAAGTTGCGGACATGGGGCTCATATTAAATATTGCTACAAAGCATAATTTGAAGGTCATAGAGGATGCTGCTTGTGCAATGGGTGCAAAGTATAATGGGAAACCCGCCGGTTCTTTTGGAGATATAGCAAGCTTCTCGTTCCACGCGAGAAAAAACGCCACCTGTGGAGAAGGAGGAATAGTAGTAACAAACAACGAATGTTACGCTGACATAGTGAGCTCTTTATCATGTTTTGGCATAGATTCTGCTTTCAAGCGACAAAATGAATTTGCAATCCCATCTTTTACAGCCCTCGGATATAACTACAAGTTGTCTGATATCAACGCATCTATCGCATACGAGCAACTTAAAAAATATCCTAACACTGTGGAGAGAAAAAGAACTATAGCTGCTCTATACAATAATCTCTTGCAAAATAATGAGTTCATATCAATTCCATACGAGGCTCCAAACAATTACCATATATATCAAACATACGCTATAACTCTGGATAAAAGGATAAACAGAGATAAACTCATTCTATCTTTAAAAAGTGAAGGAATTCAAACGCAGATTGGGACCTATGCTTCTCATATCCAGCCAGTGTATAACAGCAAAGATAAATGTCCCAACTCCTTGTTCCTTTTCAGGCAATCATTGGCTCTGCCACTTTATTACGAACTAAGTGAAGAGCAATGCTGTTATGTTGCGGAAAAACTGAACTATCATATCAATAAGCAAGTTTCAGGAAAGTAGTATGCCAGAGATGGAAGGCAAAAATGTTCTCGTAACCGGTGGGGCAGGATTTATTGGCAGTCACCTATGTGACAGCCTATTAACGGAACCTGTTTCCAAACTCGTGGCTGTAGATAATCTCTTTCTGGGAAAAGAAAGTAATCTTAACGATGCCAAACAGGACGACCGTTTTATTTTTAGAAATCTTGATGTGACAAACTATGAGGGATTAAGAGACACTATTGTACTATGCGATATCGACGTAATCTTTCACTTTGCGGTCATCCCCCTTGAAGCATCATTGGAGAAACCACGTTGGTCTTTTGAGCAAAATGTCAAGATGACCGAAAACATTTCAGAAATTGTTAGAACCGCTGACAAAAAGATAACCCTAATCGCGTGTTCTTCGTCTGAAGTATATGGGTCGGCCCTCTATACACCTATGGATGAGAACCATCCACTGCTGCCTCACACACCATATGCGGCAAGTAAAGCAGCGTCAGATTTGCTGGTATACTCTTATTATAAAACCTCCGGCATTGATACTGCCATAGTCAGGCCCTTCAATAATTACGGCCCCAGGCAGAATGAAGGAAGTTACGCCGGCGTTATACCAAAAACGATAAAACGCATTTTAGACGGACATAAACCGGTCATTTACGATGATGGGAAACAAACCAGAGATTTCATTTACGTAAAAGATACGGCAGATTGGACCGTAGGTATTTACAAAAATGACAATACAAGGGGAGAAATCATAAATCTTGCTTCAGGCAAACAAATTCCAATTGAAGTAGTTATAAAAGGTATTTGTAAGGAATTGAACTACAATGGTGAAATTGAGTACCGAGAGAAACGGCCAGGCGATGTCAGAAAGCACGAAGGATGTGTTCGAAAAGCCGTAAAATTGCTTAATTTCAATGCCAACGTCGATTATTCCGAAGGGATAAAACAGACAGTGCAGTGGTACGTAAACAACTGTACATAATTTAATGTGAGGTATTGGGTCAATCGGCTTTACTTGTTGAGTCAAATCGTATAAATTCTATTGGTGCCATCGTTGAATCGAGGTCATAACGAGTGAAAATGAAACATTTGGATACAAGTAGCTCAAAAACCGGTACCCCTGTGGTGGTTTTATGCGCCGCGGGGACAGGGATTCAAATGGCACAAAGCGTCTCGACGGTGCCCGGCCTGCGTTTTGCCGGTTTTTTGGATGATGAACCTGAGAAGCAGAAAGATGGGTACCACACGCATCCAGTATTAGGGACTTTGTCCTTTTGGAGGGAGCTGTCGCAGAAAACTCTTTTTATTAGCTCGCTTTATTCTCCGAAGAAAAATCCATCCTGTTTTCAAGTCATTAGGTCATTAGAGATTCCCGAATCGCGATGGGCAACTATTGTGGACGCTGATGCGATTGTCTCCTCCATGGCTGTTCTCGGCACCGGCTGCTATGTGGGGCCAGGAGCGGTTATTGAACCTTTAGTGAGATTGGGTAAGAATTGCGCTGTCTACGGTAACGTGTACATAGCCCACCATTCAGAACTGGGAGAGTATGTGCTTTGCGCCAATAGTGTGTCAATTGCCGGGTGTGTCTCGATTGGTTCTGTAAGCTACATTGGTGCCAACTCAACGATTCGTGAATATACTAAGATTGGTTCGCGTGCCATAATCGGCATGGGCAGTGTGGTTATTCAAAACGTACAAAACGGCCAGATTGTTGCAGGAAATCCCGCCCGACCAATGCGGGAGAGGTCAACAAGTGACAACATTTAGAACAGGGAATCCGTGATAAATGAAGGTACTTCACCTTCCAACTAATGTTGCATCTCAGATTTCTGTTACCGTGCGTGTCCTGCGTGATATTGGCGTTGGAGCAACTATTCTACCAGGTGTTAGAATAGGTGAAGGTTCGATTGTCGGTGCAGGGTCCGTTGTTAATAAAAACGTACCACCTTATCGTGTTGTTGCAGGAGTACCTGCACAACTTGTCAGAAAAAGGAAAGACTAAAGAGATCAATTTCCCAAACAGAGAGGAATTGAAGAGCGCTTTTGACTGGTGATCCAGCGTCCGGAACGAGACCGTGATAAGAGTGTATTGTATCACATAATTTATTAGGCATTGTTTATGATTTGTTCACGTTGTATTTATGATGACACTATCCCGTATATCACTTTTGACTCTGACGGCGTATGTAATTACTGCAGGCAATATGACCAGATGGAAGAGGAATATCCCACCGGCGAGAGAGGGCGCAAAATCCTTGAGAGTTTGGCTGATAAAATAAGACATGCCGGACGCAATAGAAAATACGATGTTGTTGTAGGGGTCAGCGGGGGCTGTGATTCGTCATATATGACCTATTTGTCTAAAGAGTTGGGACTCAGACCCTTAGCGGCTCACTTTGACAACACGTGGAACTCCAAAACCGCCGTCGAGAATATTCAAAATGTCTTAAAAAAACTAAACGTAGACCTATTTACCCATGTTGTAGACAACCGAGAATTTTGTGATGTATTCAAATCATTTTTAAAAGCTTCTGTTCCTGATATAGATACACCTTCGGATATTGGATTAGCTACCACACATTACATGGCCGCCGCTAAATACGGCATAAAGTATATATTTGAGGGGCATTCATTCAGAACCGAGGGCATCTCGCCTCATGGGTGGTTCTATATGGATGCTAAATACATTCAGACCATCCAGAAAAAGTTTGGCTCCTACAAAATTAAAACTTTCCCTAATCTCTTGATGAGTAGATGGCTGAAGTGGACGATAGTCAACAGAATAAAGAAAATCAGACCTCTTTACTATGTAGACTACAAAAAAGAGCACACAAAAAAGTTCTTGACTGAAAATCTTGGATGGAAATGGTATGGTGGCCACCACATGGAAAACAGAACCGCCCACTTTACAAACAATTACTACCTGCCCCGAAAATTCAACATTGACTTGCGATATTGCGAATTTTCAGCGTTGATTAGGTCCGGACAGATGTCCAGAGAAGAAGCTCTTGAAAAAATCAAGCAGCACAAACCGTTTGATCCCGGTATTCTTGAGGAAGTGAAGAAAAGACTGAGCCTCACGAAGGAGGAATTCGAGCTGATTATGAATCTGCCCAAAAAAGATTATCGTAACTACAAAACCCACAAACAGACTTTTGAAAGGATGAGGTGGTTGTTTTGGGTTATGTATAAGTTGAACTTGGTACCAAAAAGCTTTTATATGAAATACACTAAAAAGTACGATAATTAGAATCAGGGGTTAAACAAATAAAATACGTGAAAGTTCTTCACCTTCCAACTAATGTGGCATCTCAGATTTCTGTTACCGTGCGTGCCCTGCGTGATATTGGTGTCGATGCGCGTGGTCTTGTCCTCAAAAATGCAGCCACGCAAGACGGCCGTTGCATCGAGTGCTATTCCAAGTTCTCTCGAAGGAAATATCCAATTCGGGGAACGATACAGAGACTAAAATGGCGACGAGCAGTATTGAAAGCGATACATTGGGCTGATGTGGTTCATTGGCACTGCGGGACGCCTACCCTTCGCAAAGATCATGACCTGCGATATGTCGCGATGCTGGACAAGGCCAGAATCGCAGAATTCTGGGGAAGCGACATTCGCGTTCCAGAAATAGCATCTGCAGACAATCCGTATATTGTCAGAATGTACCAATCACATCCCGAGCTGGCTCGCGGCAAACATAAAAGGTCGCTCAACGCCCAACGCCGCTTCGCACGTTATGGCTTTGAATGTCTCGTTCCAGATTCCGAAATGGCCTCATACATACAAAAAGATATATGGTCCTCGCCATACAAGAGCAGACAAAGGCTCATAACTTCAGAGTTTGAACCCAAATATCCAAACATAGGTAATTCCAGACCTCTTTTAGTACATACACCTTCTAATAAAGCAAAGAAAGGCACCGAGGTCATTTTAAAGGCTATCGTTCAACTCAAATCCAAATATGAGTTTGATTTTCAGTTGATTCACGGAGTTGAGCACTCCAAAGCTTTTGAAATTATGCGTAATGCCGACATTATGATTGACGAAGTTGTTTACGGGGCTTATGGTTTGGCAGCTTTGGAAGCCATGGCATTCGGCAAACCTACCCTCTGCTACATTAAACCCTCTCTTGTTTCACAATATCCGGACGATTTGCCGATTATAAATGCCAATCAGGAAAACCTTACAGAGGTTCTCGCAGCTTTGCTTGAAAATGGCCAGATGCGGCACGAAATTGGGCGGCGCAGCCGCGCTTACGTCGAAAAGCATCACGACGCTCACAAAATTGCCAAGGAACTTGTTGCCATTTATGAAGAATTGATATCTAAAAGAAAACGCAAGAAACCTGTAGTAAAAAGTTAAGAACTCCACACTATTACTTGGGAAATACTCTTGATGGTTGTAACACGTGAGCGATTGTAAAGCAAACTTGCGACCGGACAGCTATGAGGCCGGGCTAAACACCACTTCGATTCCGTAGAATGGAAATATATAGCAAAGATTTTCTAAGGACGGAATCTTTTCAAAAAACTTGAGGCAAATTAGTGAGACTGAAACTTGTACACTTCTTCAACTTGCCTTTTTAGCATGAACAATCATTATATCTGACTGTTTAATAAGGGCAGCGACCCTTGTCCAAGGCGACACAACTTTTTTCAACAGCGGTGACCTTCTAATGCGATTACGGTGTTTGGGATTATAATTATCACCATGAAAGTAATATTGTAATGAACCTAAAAAGGTTTTTGAACTTTTATCGTATTTGATTTTTTGAATCGATAGTCCGCTCTTTTCCAACAACTTCGTAATTGTTTTAGCACTGTAAATGTAAAGATGCCTTGGGCAATCAAGAGCGTACCACTTATCTTTGAAGATTTTTGAGTTTAAACTATTGAAATTAGGAGTAATTATTACCAAGTCCCCCCCCTGCTTTAGCAGGCGAAATAATTTTAGCAGGACTTCTGAGGGATTATTTACATGCTCCAAATATGACCGGGCAGTTATAACATCAAAATAGTTGTCGGGGAAGGGGACTTCTGTAAGCATGCCGGTAAATATCTCCAAGTCATAATTTTCTTTTGCTGTTCTCGCAGCAACTTCCGAGATGTCAACTCCATAGACTTGGCAACCTGTAGCTATTCTGATTTCATTTAGAAACTTGCCGCTTCCACAGCCAACATCCAAAAGTCGACTCTCCGTTGTTAAGCTGCAGAATACACACACGGCAAATGGATTTTTTTTAAATTTGGTTCTTAGAGGACGTTCACGTGGGTGCTTTTTTTCTCGTTTAATCTGATGTGGCCCATAATCGTCAGGGTAAAATTTGCATATATCATCAGGCAAAATTTGAGGGTTCATATAGACAAGACCGCATGTTTTACACCTGACGTAGGAAAAAGTTCCTTCGAATCCATGCAGACGGTCTCTTGCGTTAAAAAGGGATTCGTATTCAGTGCTTTCACATAGGTCACACGGAATCTGCTTTGTTTTTATCACTTTTTGCCTCCTTTGTTTCCGCTCTGCTATTATTTTCACAATGCAGTGGCCTGCAAGCATTTGCCAATCAGATTGACAAGCTGCTTTCCGAGTACTTTCAAATCAAATCGCTGAACATCTGCCCTTCCCGCCTGGCCCATCTGATTTCTTAATTGAGAATCACTTACCAGCCGAGATATTTTATCAACCCAATAGGCGCAATCACCCGCAAGAAAGCCATTGCTGCCTTCTCGAACATACTCGGTGTTTGCACCAACAGGGCTTGCAACGACTGGTAAGCCAGCGGCTGCATATTGCAGGATTTTGAAGCCGCACTTGCCTTTCGTAAAACGATTATCGGGCAGCGGCGCAAGCCCAATATCACTTGTCGCCAGATCAATGGCTTGTTTATGCTCAGACCACAGGCATTTTTCCACCTCCATATTCTGCAGATCAAAGAAGTCGTCGCAGACTATTCTCAAAACGACATTGTCAAAACGAGAGCCAATTTCCTCAAGGGCAGGTTTGATTTGCGCGAGGTAGGGTAATGTACTTTCGCTGCCTATCCAGACGAGCCGAGTTTTATCGTTGCTTTCCGGATGGGCTTTTAGCTTGTAAGCGTGGGTGTCCAAACCGGTGGGAAGCACCTCAACTTTGGGATTGTATTTTCTTGCATGTTCAGCAAGGTATGGATTGGCTGCTATAACCATATCAGCCAGTTTAACCGTTCTTTGAAAAGACTTCTGCCGCTTACGGCTTGGCCTGTCCGGATGCTTATCAGAGTACATTATCGCATCATCGAAATCGTAGATGACTTTTTTAGCGTAGCGGCGTAGCCAGAAAGCGTCAAAGGAATTCAGCCGTTTCTTATGCAGGAAGACAGCCTCAAAATCTCTGCTTCGTTTTAATAGTTTCCGCCTGGCCAAAGAACCGGACGGGAAGCGGGCAACCTCACATTCGATGCCATTATCGCGCAAAACCTCAAGATAAACTGCTATTCGCTGTCTGAAGCTGGCCCGAGTGGGATTGTTGGTCAAAACAAGGATGTTCATTTTGCGGCGCTTTTCGTCTCAAAAGAACCTGGGAAAACAGCTATAAGGTTTCTGTCCAGGGGGCATTATAAGTTCCTGTTTCGATTAGGTCGAGTGTATATTTTGCAATTTTTTCACAGTTAAATTCAGCGTGAGTGCGCTGCATTCCTGCATTTGCAATTTTGATTCTTTCGTCTCCGTGATTGAGGTACCAGTTTGCCAAATCAAAGAACTCTTCTGCTGTGTCAAAACATCTCAAATGTACACCGTCCCTGAAGAGCAGGTCTGAACCCGGTACTCGTTTAGCCAGGACACAAGTGCCACAAGCAAGATAATTTATCAAACGGTTAGAATGACAGAATTTGATGTCATTAGCTGCGTTTATACTTAGTCCTATGCGGGCCCCACTGATTGCGTATAAATAGTCAATACCTTCTACTTTTGGCCGGCCAAAGCAACCATAAAGGGCACAATTCTTCATGCCGGCAAGCCTGGTGAGCAGGTTATATCTTAAATCTTCTGTCGGATAGCGTTTATGCTTGTACCTGGTCTGCCCGGTGAATAAAATGTCACTTTTCCATTTATCGCCAACCTCGTAGCGATATTCTATATCAGGGTCACATATGTTTGGCATAAATGCGCAGTGAACACCGGCATCCTTATATGTATCAAGTCCTTTACCTTCATAAGGAGTTACTACCAAGTCGAGTTCTGCGGCGGCTCCCACTCGATACCTGTGGTGCTCAGGCCACAAATCCCCGTCGCTACCGATAAAAAATGCATTAGGGGCAGCCTGTCGCATTAGCAGAACGGTTTCGGCATCCAGATAATTAGGAAAATCGATATTGACAATGTCGGGGTTGTAATTCTTTATTTGTTTGACCAACAGCTTGTTTACTATGTATGATTGGCATAATCTCCTGGCCCACTTTCTTGTCATGATAAAGCCAGCTTGACGAAAGGCACCTCTATAGTCGAAAACCTGCGTATCATGACCGAGTCTTATAAAGCCCTTAACTTGTCTGCGAAGCCCGGGGAGTAAGAGTTTATCGGTAAAGTCTTTTGTATCAGCAACAAAAAAGATGCGTTTAGCTTTTGACATGGTCAATGAAAGTTATAAATTGGGTCGGTGCGCCGTTTTCTTCTCATATTTTCGAGGCGGTTTCTTTATCTCCTGAATCCTCGTGCACCAATAGCGGTCATATTCTACGACTGCGTTGATAACGTGTGCTAAATCTCTGTCTGTCAGCCACCACCCCACCGGTATCGAGACCTGCTCAGAGGTAAATTCATCGACCCCCGGCAACTCGCCCCTGAAATCTTTGAACATAGTATGAGCATCATTTCTCGCATGAACCTGGGAGACAGTAACGCCTGCTTTTTTCATATGTTCCATAAATTTTTGGCGGTTTTTGACTCTTAGAGTATGGAGCCAATGGACGCTGGAACGGTCATCTTTGTACTTCAGAGGCCGCACAGCTTTGAGATTTTTGAAAGCTTCGTTATACCGCGCGGCGTTAGCCTGATATTTTTCGATAGTTTTGCCTACGTACTTGAGCTGTTCAAGTCCAATTATCGCCGTCACGTCGTTCATATGGAACTTGTAGCCGTATTCAACGATATCCTCTTCGCAGCGCAGGTCCTTGCGTTTGGATTTGCGGTCGATGCCATACCATCTGAGCAACCTGCCTCGTTCACGGTCGGCCCTGGATTTACAAACCAAGGCGCCACCATCCACAGTTGTCATCTCCTTAATCGCCTGAAAAGAAAAACACGCGAAGTCAGAGTGTGAACCGATTGGTTTGTCGTGATAGGTTGAGCCAAAGGCGTGACAAGCATCTTCAATCAGCTTTATCCCGTGCTCGGTCGCGATGGCGTTCAATTCATCGAGGTCGCAAGGATAACCGCCCCAGTGAACGCACATAATGGCCTTTGTTTTCGGCGTGATTTTTCTGGCGACGTCTTTGGGGTCGATGTTTCCGGTCCAGGGGTCAATGTCAGCCCAGACAATCCTGGCTCCCATCACAAGGATCGGTTCGTTTGTTGCTGTGCAGGTCATAGCGGTTGAGACAACCTCATCGCCGTAGCCTACATTTGCCAGTCTAAGCGCTAACTGCAGCGCTGCTGTGCCGTTATTCAGTGCCAGGACATTATCGTTGTTGAACCACGGCGCGAGCTGTCGCTCAAACTCCTCGACCCTCGGCCCTTCGCCTATATAGCCGCTCAACAGGACCTTACTCAAAGGCTCAATGACACTTTCGGGTATAAAGACCTTGAAGAGGGGAATATCCTTTCCCCCGCCGGATAGTAATTTCTTTACTGATTCGTCAACGCTCTGCATAGATTTGGCAACACTTCGCATACTAACGGCCTCCTTGTCTGACAAAACTTGCTAAATTAGTTCTCAACTGTCCAGCGACTCATCCCTGAGTATGTCCTGAATTATCTCCAGAGACAAAACTTTGTCAAGAATTCGATTGCATTTTCTTATCGCTTTTTTCCGCAGAGCAAATTCCTGTGGATTGACCACCTGGGTAGCGTGAGCAAGATGGTAGACATATTGGCCCATTATCGAGGGCGGCAGCTCAACGGTCTTATAGCCGTGGTCAACGAGCTCAAAGTAGAGTTTTTGGCCTGCGGTCAGACCTTCGTCCCTGCCCATCAGAAATGACAGATTCCCGCGGCGTAAGATGTCCGTTCGGTAAATACAACATATTGTTCGGTTGTGATAGCGGAATCTGCGCATGGCCTGCCGGTCTCGAAGGATTTTGCGTTTGAAGGCCTTGAAATCAGTTGCTTTTTTGAGCAGAACACGCCATCTCGGTGTCAATTCGATTTTGTCGGAACCAACACAGCTTACACTTTCATTGTCGCCGAAGTAGCCAATCAGCTCGTTGAGCCAGTTATCCTTCTTAACAAAGGTATCGGAGTGCATCACAATGAAAAATTCGGTGCTGCACATCTGGAGACCAAGGTCGAGGGCCGTTGCCTCGGCATAGCTGCCGGTTAGCTCACTTCCGCCCTGCTGCTCAATCAAGCGAATCCAGCTCAGGTCTTTGAGATACTCCAGGGATTCATCCCGTGAGTCGTTGTCAACAATGATAACCTCGTACGGATATTTAGTGAACCTGCGAATGCTGCGCAAACACAGTCTGGTGAAGTCTAAGGTTTTATAATTCGGTATACATATTGTTGCTTTGCCTTTGACCAGCTCTGACATCGATTGGATTTCCTTGGCGTTTGCTTAGCGATTTCCGTACATCGATTCATAATACTTCTGGTACTCGCCGGAGACAACGTTGGCAAGCCATTTTTGATTTTGCACGTACCAGTCTATAGTTTTTTCAATGCCTTCCTCAAAGCTAACTGACGGGCGCCAGTTAAGCCCGCTGATTATCTTGCTTGCATCAATGGCGTATCGTCTATCGTGTCCAGGCCTATCGGTGACATACTTAATCAGTGATTTTGGTTTGCCCAGTCGCTTAAGTATCAGGTAAATAACTTCCAGATTTGTCTTTTCGTTACAGCCGCCGATGTTATAAATCTCGCCGGGCGGCGCTTTTTGCAAGACCTGCCATATAGCTGTGCAATGGTCGTATACATATAGCCAATCCCGCACGTATAAGCCGTCACCATAAACAGGTAATTCTTTATCATCGAGGGCATTGTTAGTCATTAGCGGGATTAACTTTTCGGGGAACTGGTATGGCCCGTAGTTGTTTGAACATCTGGTGATATTATATTTTACGCCCCAGGTATGCCCGAATGCCGCCACCAGCTGGTCTGCAGCAGCTTTACTGGCTGAATACGGCGAGTTGGGACTGAGCGGCGTTTCTTCGGTGAACTTACCCTGTGGGCCGAGCGCACCGTACACCTCATCTGTGGAAATTTGAATGAACCGCTCCAACTTTTTATCGCGGGCCACTTCCAGCAACGTTAATGTGCCGGTGACATTGGTTTCGATAAAAATCTTCGGCTCGCTAATTGAACGGTCCACGTGGCTCTCGGCAGCGAAATTAATAATCGTATCTATCCGGTACTGCTCGACGATTTTTTCTATCAGGGCTCCATCGCAAATGTCGCCTTTGATAAATTTATGGTTGGGGTTGTCCAGGAAGCCAGCCCCGTTAGAAGTCCCTTCGGGCGTCTCACTTCTAACGGGGCCAGCGAGATTTTCAAGATTGCCAGCGTAGGTTAGCTTATCGAGATTGACGATGAAACAATCCGGATGCTCCGAAAGCATCATCCGAACGAAATTGCTTCCTATAAATCCTGCACCGCCTGTGACCAAAAGCCTTCTCATAACTACCTTGTTTGGTTAAATGGTAACTGGTTAAATGGTTACCAATTACCAGTTACCAATTACCAGTTACCAATTACCAGTTACCAAAAAGCGTTCCAACGGTACCTGCCAGGGCTCGATTGGCTCATCGAGCAAAGCCTTTATTTTGCTGCAATCGAAACGGCTGTTTAAGGGCCTTGCAGCGGCACTGACGAAATCGCTGGTTTTGCACGGCAACAGGTTAACATTCATCGAAAGCTTGTCAAATATAAACTTTGCCATTTCGTAGCGGCTAACATAGCCGGCACTTGCAAAATGAAATATGCCCTCGGGCTTGCTTTGCAGCAGTTTGCAAATTACCTTGGCAACTTCGGTTGTAGCTGTTGGCGAACCTACCTGGTCGTTGACGACCTTTAAGGTTTTACCAGATTTTGCACGCCGGATTATTTTGGTTACAAAGTTATTGCCATGCGAACCATAAGTCCATTCGATGCGGATTAGGCAGTGCCTACAGCCGCTTTCACGCAGCAGTAGCTCCCCTGCCAGCTTGGTTTTGGCATATGTGTTTATAGGATTGGGAAGGTCGGTCTCAACGTAGGGTCTATTCAATCGGCCGTCAAAAACAAAATCGGTACTTATGTGCAGGACCCATTTATCCGCATCTTTTGCGATAGCACCGAGCCGCCCTACTGCCTCAACGTTGACCTGATGTGCCAGCTCGGCTTCGCTCTCGGCGCCATCGACATTTGTATAGGCTGCGCAGTTTACGATTGCGTCCGCAGCATCGACAGCTTGTTTTAGCTGTTGAGCGTTTCTTATGTCAAATTCCGGTAAATCGAATACCTTAACACCGAAGCCCTGCCGCCGGCAGATACTGGTCAGGTCGGTGCCGAGCATTCCCTTGCCGCCGAGAATGGCAATCATGGTATCATTAATTGCCATCATAGCCTCCGGAAATGCGGCAACTTGTCAGGTGGGAGGTCTTTAAGTCTGGGGTAGTTTGCATCTTTGTGCGATAAGACGGGGTCCTTTATCGGCCAGTCGATGTTAAGGTCGGGGTCATTGAAGATGATACCACTTTCAGTTGATGGATTATAGAAATCGGTGCACTTATATGAAAAAACTGCCGTCTCACTTGTAACACAATACCCATGAGCAAAACCGGGCGGAATATACATCTGCCTGTGGTTCGCATCGGAAAGTACTTCACTGACCCAATGACCAAAAGTAGGAGAACCTGCGCGAATATCGACAGCAACATCCACAACCTGGCCTGACAAAACCTGAACCAATTTACCTTGTGATTGAGGGTATTGAAAATGTAAGCCGCGTAAAACACCTTTCTTGGAAAATGAGACATTGTCCTGCACAAAGGGGCCCTGGATACCGGCGTTCTCGTAACGCTTGCTGTTCCAAGTCTCTAAAAAGAATCCTCTCTCGTCAGAGAACACATCCGGCTCCAATACGAGTACTCCTGGCAGTTTCGTCCCTTTAGCATTCATTTTATACAGATATCCCTACTAATATCCCTTCTGTCATTGCGGAGGTTCCTTTATAACCAACTCATTAGCTCTATCGAGTGATTCGAATGTTCCGGCATCCGTCCACCAGCCTTCGAGTATATCATAAGCCAACTGGCCTTTTGCAATATAGGCATTGTTAACGTCGGTGATTTCAAGCTCCCCACGAGCCGATGGTTTGAGCGTTTGTATGATATCAAAGATCGAAGCGTCATAAAAATATATGCCGGTTATGGCATAATCTGTCTTCGGTTTTTTGGGTTTTTCTTCGATGCCAATAATCTTGCCGTTGGATACCTGTGCAACGCCGAAGCGCTGTGGGTTTGGCACCTGCTTGAGCAGTACCCTTGCGCCGGTTTTCCGGGAGATGAACTTATCGGCGTATTCTTTCAGATTGGCTTCAAAGATATTGTCACCAAGTATGACTACCACGGGCTGTCCCTGTGCGAAATTTTCAGCGAGTGCCAAGGCCTGTGCAATTCCGCCTGCCTCATCCTGAACTTTGTATGTGAATCGGCAGCCGAACCCCTTTCCGGAGCCGAGCAGGCTAACTACATCGCCCATGTGCTCGACGCCGGTTACAATCAGGATTTCTTCGATGCCAATCGAGGTCAGTTTCTCAATCGGGTAATAAATCATAGGTTTTTGCCCGATGGGAAGCAAATGCTTATTTGTGACCTTGGTCAACGGCATAAGCCGCGACCCTGTCCCGCCGGCAAGGATAACACCTCTTAAATCCATATTCATCTCCTACGTTTGGTTAAATGGTAAATGGTAACTGGTTAAATGGTAACTGATTAAATGATTACCAATTACCAATCACCAATTACCAATTACCCGTCTATTTACTCAAAACTGCTCCAGGAAGCGCAGGTCATTTTCAAAAAACAGGCGAATATCGGTAATGGAGTACTTTCGCATAGCAAGCCGTTCTATCCCGAATCCGAATGCCCAGCCGGTATATTTTTCGCTGTCTATCCCAACGGCATCAAAAACATTCGGGTCAACCATGCCACAGCCACCCATCTCTACCCAGCTTTCTTTGCCGCTTTTATCGGCTAACAACAAATCAACTTCGGCACTCGGCTCGGTGAAGGGGAAAAAGCTCGGCCGAAATCGCCATTTCGTTCCGGGACCAAAAAAGGCATGAATAAACTGCTCAATGGTGGTTTTCATATCCACCATACTGACACCCTCATCAATAACCAGTGCTTCGAGCTGATGAAACATATACATATGTGTTGCATCGACGGTGTCCGGCCGATATACCCGTCCCGGTGCGACGATTCGAATGGGCGGTTTGGTGTGTTCCATAACGCGAATCTGAACCGGGGACGTATGGCTGCGCAAAAGGGTGTTGTCGTCGATGTAAAAACAATCAAAGGGGTCCCTCGCCGGGTGGTCTGGGCCCATATTCAACGCCACAAAATTGTGCCACTCGTCTTCAACTTCAGGGCCATAGGCCACAGCGAATCCCATTCGGCCGAATATTTCCAGCAGCTCATTTAAGGTTTGTGTAATAACGTGGGTTTTGCCTATATTGACAGGTATGCCCGGCAGAGTAACATCTATCAACTCTCGCGTCTGCCCCTGCGATTGCAGCAGAGTCTTTTTTAGCTGCTCAAATGCTGCGGTAACCTCTTTTTTGATTTTGTTTGCAAGCTGCCCTGCCTGCGGCTTTTGTTCAGGCGGCAACTTCCCTATTCGGCCGAGCATCTGTGTGATTTGACCTTTTCGACCCAGGTATTTTATGCGGTAATCTTCGAGAGCTGTCGGGTCGGTGACTTTCTTTAGGTCAGCAAGGGCGTCTTTGCCGATTTTTTCGAATTGCTCAAGCATCTGTAATTGGTTAAATGGTTAAATGGTTAATTGGTTGATTGGTTACCACTCGCCAATCAGCACGAACACGTCATTGCGAGGGAGCGAAGTCCGCCTATGGCGGAAAGCAATCTCATCAGTTAGGTTTGAGATTGCCACGCCCTCACACCCGCTTGCGCGGGTGCAAGCTTGCCCCTGCAAAAGCAGGGGTTCGGGCTCGCAATGACACAAAGTGTCATTTTTGTTTTTTTCTTTACGTTCTCCGTGGTTAATTTTTTGTAATTTTTTCTATCACCTATCCTCTACGAGCTATCCGCTATTCCTTGCAGTCCTGCAGCTTCAACGATAGCATCAAAGCCCTCTGGGTCGGCAATAGCGATTTCGCTCAGCATTTTTCGGTTCAATCCAATGTTGGCTTTTTTGCAGCCGTTGATAAACTCGCTGTATTTTATGCCTCGCTGCCGGCAGGCTGCGCTTAGGCGTATAATCCAGAGACCTCGGAAGTCGCGTTTTCGGCGTTTGCGGTCAATCCGAGCGTTGACGGCTGCACGCACGACTGCTTCCTTGGCCTGGCGATACAGGCGACCTCTGGAGCCGTGATACCCTTTTACTGCTTTGAGGACTCGTTTCTTTGCCTGGTGTCTTGTAGCACCTTTTCTAACTCTCGGCATCTTTGCTGACCCGCTTTCCTTTGAGAATTTTCGATTCTTTAAACTTGCCGGCGGCAGATGATTCAAAGCCGACAGGCAAGCATTAAGTTGTTAAAACGGTTTCATATATTTGGTATCTATTTGCTGAGTTTGGCCTTGATTGATTTACCGGGTGCACCGGTTACGACAGCGGAACCGCTTATCCGTCTTCGGCGTTTAGCGTTTTTGCCGCTCATAAGGTGACTGCCGCCACAGCGCTTGCGCTTGACCTTGCCGCCGGCGGTGATTTTGACTCTTTTGCTCAACCCCTTATGGGTTTTCTGTTTCGGCATTTAGCTAATTCCTTCAAAATAATCTATCTAAGACAATCGGAAAATATAAAAATGGTAATTTACGCTATTTGCAACTATTGGTCAATACTATAGGCGCAAATTCTCTGAAAAATTGAAAAATAAGCCTGCGGTTTTCGGCTTAAATTCCGCTAAGTTATAAGTGCATAAGCACATAAGGCGTGACTGACGTACGCTATGGCGGACGTTATCTCCGCAATACGCTTCACCCCGTTAGAAATTTCCCCTTTTTACCCCGTTAGAAGTTGGCGATTCACTTCTAACGGGGTTTGTATCATATTATTCCTCGTTATAGAATTTGGGTTCCCGCCAAGCGGGGTCCCTCTAACGGGGTTCACGAGATACAATTCACGATTCACCAGAAACCAATTATTTAGGCACAAGCAATAAAGTCATACGCTTTCCAGCCATCCTGCTTGGCCGTTCGATTTTCGCCAGATCTTCCATCGATTGAGTAATTTCCTCGAATATCGTATAGCCCTGGTCCCGGTGCAGCATCTGGCGTCCGCGGAAGAACATTGTGAATTGTACCTTGTGGCCTTTTTCCAGAAACTCACGGGCGTGATTGAGCTTGATATCCAGGTCGTGTTTGTCGGTTTCAGGCCTGAGTCTGATTTCCTTCAGCGTTGTAGCGTGGTGCTCGTGTTTTTTATGAGCGTCGCGAATCCTGCGTTTCTGCTGATACTGCCACTTGCCGTAATCCATTATCCGGCAAACCGGAGGGTCGCTGGTGGGCGCGACTTCGACAAGGTCTAAGCCGGCGCTGCGTGCCCTGCTCATTGCCTCATTTCTGGCCACGATTCCTATTTGATTGTTTGATTCGTCGATTAGCCGAATTGTCTCAGCCTTTATCCCTCCATTAACCTTTAATCCTCGTTTACTGATTGTGCACCACCTTACCTTTCTAATTGACTATTTTCTATTGACTATTTTTTCAACTTTATGTCATTGCGAGGTAGCGAAGCGACCGAAGTCCGCCGATGTCCGGCCAAAGACTGACCGGATGACACACAATCTCATCGGTTAGGTTTGAGATTGCTTCGGCTAACTTCGTTAGCCTCGCAATGACAAAAAACATTTTAGGCACTTTATAACGCTAAATCTATTTTTTTATCGGCAATTTTCTGTTTTGCCATTTCTAAAAACCCCTCAATCTCCATTGTTTTGGTTTCTTTATTTCCTCGGATTCTTACATTGACGGTATTGGACTGAGCCTCTTTAGGCCCGACTACCAACATATAGGGGAGCTTTTCGCTGTAAGCTTTGGCAATTTTAGCATTTATTTTTTCGTCCGTTAAATCACAACTGCAGCGAAGCTGCGCGTCTTTGAGCTTCTGATGAACAACTTTCGCATAATCATTTGTTTTTTCACTTATCGTCAGAACTCTAACCTGCTGCGGCGAAAGCCATAGAGGCAAACTTCCGGCATAGTGTTCTATAAGAATGCCGATAAAGCGCTCGAGAGACCCCAGAACCGCCCTGTGAATCATAACCGGCGGCTTTTCGGTGTTATCTTTGTCGGTATAGACCAGGCCGAAACGCTGCGGCATAGAAAAATCCAGTTGAATTGTACCTAATTGCCACGACCTTTTCAGGCAATCTTTTATGTGAAAATCTATCTTCGGCCCGTAAAATGCGCCATCGCCTTCGTTGATTTTATATTCAATATCTTTGTATTCCAGCGCGTTCTTGAGGGCGTTCGTAGCAGTGGCCCAAATCTCGTCCGAGCCTATATGTTTTTCGGGTTTGGTGGACAGCTCAATGTGGGAATCTTCAAACCCGAAGGCTTTATATATCTCCAGGGTGAGGTCAATGACGCCTATTATTTCAGACTCTATCTGCTCGGGGGTGCAGAAGATATGGGCATCGTCCTGGGTGAACTGTCTTACCCTGAAAAGACCGTGCATAACACCACTGGCCTCGTGTCGATGCACCAGGCCAAGCTCGGCAACCCGCATCGGAAATTCGCGATATGAATGCTGCCGGGTTTTATAAATCAAGCATCCGCCGGGACAGTTCATCGGCTTTATCGCATAGCTGACATCGTCGAAATTGGTAAAGTACATATTCTCTTTGTAATTGTCCCAATGGCCGCTCTTGTGCCAAAGCTCTTCATTGAGAATAATCGGTGTCTGGATTTCCTGATAACCGTATTTATTGTGAACACCTCGCCAGAAGTCCACTATGGCGTTCCAGATAATCATTCCTTTGGCGTGGATAAATGCAAAGCCGGGTCCAGCCTCGTTGAAACTAAATAAATCCAATTGTTTGCCTAACACTCTGTGGTCGCGTTTCTTTGCTTCCTGCAATCTTGATAGATACTCATCAAGGTCTTTTTTGGTTGGCCATGCGGTGCCGTAGACCCGCTGGAGCATTTTTTGCGTAGGATCGCCGTGCCAATAGGCGCCGGCTACGGACATAACCTTAAAACTTCCTGCTTTGCCGGTGCTTGGCAAATGCGGGCCGCGGCACAAATCCTCGAAGCCGTCTCCGCTCGAATAAAAACTAATGATATCACTGTCAGCCCGGTTTACATTGTCGATTTTATATTTATCACCGGCCAGCTTGTTCAGGGCCTCGGCTTTGCTCATTTGCTTGCGAATAAATGGTTTGTCTGTCTTGACAATTTCGCGCATTTTTTCTTCTATGCGTTGGAAGTCGTCCGGCCGAATCGCCTCATCAAGGTCAATGTCATAGTAAAATCCATCCTCAATAGTTGGGCCATAGACCAGCTTTGTGTCCGGCCAAATGGTGCATATCGCCTCAGCCATTATGTGCGCGCAGCTATGGCGCATTATTTTAAGACCTTCATCATCTTTGAGGGTGATGATTTTGACTGTTGCGCCGGCTGTAATAGGCGCGGATAAATCTACCAATTGCCCGTTTAGTTTCGCTGCAACGGCTGCTTTCGCGAGTCCGGCCCCAATTCGTTCTGCCAATTCTTTTGCAGCTGTACCGTCGCTAATCTCTAATGTGCTGCCGTCAGGCAGTGTTACTTTTGCCATAAATCTATCCGCTACTACCAAGCCTTTCTGTTTGTGTATGAAGAAAGCTACTCAAACGAAATCGTCATCCCGATGCGGTCAATCGGGATTTGAATTAAACGGCATTATTTTAACCCAGGTGACCGGCTCCGTCAACATAATTTATCGCCTGATTTGGCTGTTGCCGTATACTGCTTTTCCCGATATAATACAATAGTTTCCAGTATTTGTCATCTCGGTAATTATATGGAAACATTGGCTTGTATAAAATGTTTTCCAGCAGGTTGGTCCTGCGTGCTTCTGGCAGGGGCAAGTACAGCCTCGCCCACAGAATCATTGTCTTTCAATCCGATTAAACTTGTCGTGCTTTGCGGGTGGGTGTATCTGTGCCTTTACTTTGTTCAGCGCGTACAGTTCAGCCTGTTAGTGCCGAAGAAATATAAAACAATAGCCAAAATTGCTGCGCTTTTTGTGGGGCCGGTACTGTTTTTTGTGCTGCTGATAGTGGATATTGGCCGCCAAATCTCCACCGAGCGTCACCGAAGCGTCTTCGAAATAATAAAGCAGCAGCTACAAAACGCCTTTGCAGGTAGAAGCTCTTCAGGTTTTATTAGTTCCAGAAAGGAACCGACGATAAGACTGCTTGACTCGTCGGGCACCGAGCTTAAACAGATATACGGCCACGGCAAAAGCAAGCGGGGGGACCGCCACGTTCTTGACTTAACTGAGCGAATTATCTGGGACGCTCTCCAGCAGCAGGCCAGCGACATTCTTATCGACCCGAAGGACAACTCAATCTACACAATCAGGTTTCGGGTGGATGGTGTACTGCGAACAGTTGAGCAGCTCGATGCCGGCAAATGCCAGGCGGTTATAAACAGCATCAAGGCCGTCTCCAATATGGACATTTCGGAAAAACGAAGGCCCCAGGACGGCGCTTTTGTAACAAAAACTGCGGATGGCACAGCCTCCTTTAGAGTCGCAAGTGCCGGCACCGTGAACGGCGAAAAGTTGTCGATAAGGGTACTCAGCCAAAAAGCCGGTATGTATACACTCGACAATATAGGATTGTCGGACAAACAGCGGTCGATTATCAAAGACGCAATTATCAAGCCGTCCGGTATGATACTTATGTGCGGACCTACCGGAAGCGGTAAGACCACAAGCTTGTATGCGATGCTCAATGAGATAGACCTTTATACACGCAATGTTATTACGGTAGAAGACCCTATCGAATGTGTGCTGCCGAACGCCAGCCAGATAGAAGTGAATCCCAAGGCCGGTATTACTTTTGCAAAATCTCTGCGCAGTATCTTAAGACAGGACCCCGATGTTATCAGTGTGGGCGAAATACGTGATGAGGAAACCGCCAGCATTGCGCTTCGAGCGTCGCAAACCGGCCATCTTGTCTTCGCAACAATACACAGTTACAGCAATGAATCAGCAATGGTTCGGCTGCTGGATTTGGGGGTGACAGCCGTGCTGTTATCATCGGGCCTGGACCTTGTCATTTCTCAGCGATTGCTTCGCCGACTTTGCACCGACTGCAAGAAACCGGCGCGGCTTACTCAAAGCCAAATCGACGATTTCCGCAGAAAAAGGATAGACTACAAGAACCTCTTCCACGCCGGCGGATGCGAAAGGTGCCATAAAACAGGCTACCGTAGAAGGACGGCAATTTTCGATATGATTGTCGTCGATAACGAATTAAAGGCCAGTATTGTCAGCAGCGACTCGTGGATAACCGAGTTGAGAAAAGCAGGCGACGAACAGGGAAAATCCAATCTGCGAAAACAAGGACTGAAAATGGTGCTGTCCGGGGTAACAAGTCTCGAAGAGCTAAAGAGAGTTGTAGGATAAGAACTTATGGTATTCTGGATAGGGATATTAATCGGCTGCCTTTTCGCGTGGCTGGCCGTCAAAATGGGCTTCTATGAGACCTGGGTTCTGCTGTTCAATATCGTAATCGCAGTCTATTTAGCGGTTTTCCTGGGGCCGGTTATTGCAAATATTGTCCCTATCGGCCGCGATACGCCATATAACAACGCCATGTGTATGATAGCTGTTGGGATAGGCGGCTTTTTGATTTTGCACGGCATATCCTACACACTGTTTACAGGGCAATTCAGCGTCCCATTTACAAAAACATTTGATACCCTTGTCGCGGGCTTTTTCGGCTTTGTAACCGGATTTCTCGTCTGGGTTTTTTTGAGTTTGTTAATCTGCATAACGCCGGTTTCTCAAAATACCTTCGTAAAGGAAATTGATTTCGCCAGCCAGTTTAAGCAAACCGGCGTACCGGTAATCTCCTGGTGGTGCAATTTGGTTAATTCGATAGTGTCCTCTGAGGATAGTACGGTGACCAGCGAACAGGTTATTAGTGCGTTACTAAAAAACGCCGAACCGGAAGCACCGGGCAGAACGCCCGAACAGACCGAGCCGAACAGCCTACCACCCCTGATGATATAAAAACCACCCCCTCTAAAGACCCAAACACCAAGATCAACGATTCCATTCCTATTTGAGCCTTAAAATCGGTTTGACAGCTCCAACCAATTATGTTACCTTATCAGCGTTAAATTTCGGCTGAGAGCCAAAAAAAACTAAAATCAAAAAGGTTAAAACAATGAACGTAAGACTTCGATACATTCTGCCGGCAATTGCCGTTTTACTCTTACCAACGCCGCTTTATTCCGGAGTTGAAACCACATCGGCCGACCCGATATCACCCACTCATAAGGAGGTAGAAGGTATCGGCTTGACGCCTGAGACAAAGTTCGGGAATCTGACCACGTTCTGCATGGACAGAGAAGGTAATCTTCTGGCCTGCGATTCACAAGCAAACGAGATTAGAAAAATAAGTCCCACAGGCAAGACGCTGGCCAGATGGAAGTTCAACTTCGCCCCAAATGCTATTCACGCCTGCCCGGATGGCACCATATATGCCGCCGGTCAGGGCAAGGCGGTCAAACTCGACAAGACAGGCAAAATGCTAAAAACCGTCGAAGTGGGCGGGGTGAATCTGCCGGCTGGAAAAACCTCCGGCATCACTGCAACGAAGCGGGATGTGTTCGTATGTATCGGCTCCAGCGGGCACCTTCGTTCTCGGTCGTCGATCGTGCGGTTTGACCGTGACCTTGGTCAGCCAACAATCATCGCAGAAGACCTTCGAGGATGCTGTCAGCGATTAGACATAGTCGCAAAAGACAGTGTGCTTTACGTAGCCGAAAACGCCCGATACAGAGTTCTAAAGTGTGACCGCAACGGCAAAATCCTCTTGAAGTGGGGAAATCGTGACCGAAGAGACATCGAAGGCTTCGGCAGCTGCTGCAATCCGATGAACCTCTACTTCGGCCCAAAAGGTGAACTGTACACAGCAGAATCGGGGCTGGGCCGAATAAAGCGATACTCACCAGACGGAGAATTCCTTGGATTAGTTGGCTACGTCGGTGTTGAGAGGTTCAACCGTGCCACCCGGCTGGCCGCCTCGTGCAGCAATATCGCCTTGGCCGTCAATAAAGATGCATCGCGGATATTCGTCCTCGATTTCAAGAACGACTTTATACGCGTCATGGAGAGGGCAAATACGAGCGCCGACGCCGAGCCAAGTCACTAATGTAATATCAAGGTCTCCAGGTGAAGATAATCTCAAAAAAAATCTTTGGCCTTTTCTTGCTCGCGGTCTCTCTGATATTGCTCTGGTATATAATCCCTGCGCTGTTCAGCGGGACCACGCAACAGCCGGATATCGGTAATGATGCGAACGATTTGCCGTTATGGATCGTGGTCATGGACCCGCTGGCTGACCGATTGGCGTGCGATTGCGTAGAAGGCTACGCGCAGCGTAAGTACAACGAGTTCGCCATATTCCTCGAAAAGCGGCTTGGCCAGCCTGTAGAACTCGCGTACGGCGAGAACCTGCCGGATATATTGAAATTGAATCAGGGAAAGCCCGACTTGGTCATCGGCAAAGAGTCTATAGTCCTTTTCGATGCAAATGAAACTAAGACAGCTATCCGCCCTATCGCTCGACTTACGGACAAAAACGGCACAACCAATCTGACCGGATTGTTCGTCGTCCGGCATAGCGACCCGGCTAACACCGTAGAAGACCTGAAAGGTTACAAGATTGTCTTTGGGCCTAAGGATGAAGCTGAGAAGAGCTCAGCCGCTATTGCCGCGCTTAAAGCAAAAGACATCCCTGTACCCAAACAAATCAAGACGAGTCCCAGTTGCAGCACGGCAGCAGTTGCCGTAGTGGAAAAAGAGGCTGACGCCACAGTAATTTCCAGCTACGCTCTTAGCTTACTTGAAGGATGCAGCACTATCGACAGAGGAGCACTTCGTGTTGTCGGACAGACATCTGCTGTGCCGTTCATAACTGTTTTTGCAACCGATGCGGTGAGTCGTAAGGACGAAAACGAGATTGTGGAAGCTTTGCTGGCCGTAAGAAACAACAAGCGACTGTTGGCTCGGATGGAATCAAAGGCAGGCTTTATCAAGGTGCGCCGGCAATGGTCTGAGATGATCCGCTCTGATGCCAGCCAGCCTGTTGTGGAATGGACCAATTGGCGCGGGCCCAAGCGAGATGCCGTCAGCAGCTATGTCCCGAAGAAATTACCTGCAAAGGCGAAGTTTCTCTGGAGACGGCCGCTGACAGGTGTAGGTCTGTCCGGTATCGCCGCTACATCAAGATACGTAATTGTTGCGGACAAGAGTAAGGACGAGAAATCGGATATTTTTCGCTGCCTCGATGCTGATATCGGGAACCAACTCTGGGCCATCGAGTATCCAGCCCCTGAAGATATGGATTTCAGCAATTCTCCTCGCGCAAATCCCGTCATCCACGAGAGCCTTGTGTACCTTCTCGGTGCGTTCGGGGATTTGAACTGTGTAAACTTGAAAACCGGCCAGGTTGTCTGGAAAAAGAATATCATCAAAGAATTTGGGGCAGAACTTGTAACGTGGGGGATGTGCTCGGCCCCACTGATAGTCGATGACAAGCTGATTGTTAATCCCGGTGCCAAGGACGCATCAATTGTGGCATTGGACCGGCGCATAGGTAAAGTAATCTGGAAAACTCCCGGCGAGCCAGCCGGCTATTCATCCTTTATCTTGGCCACCTTTGGCAACGTTCGGCAGATTGTCGGCTACGATTCGATTTCCCTCGGCGGCTGGGACCCCAAGACCGGAAGACGGCTTTGGAAGCTACTGCCCGAAGATGAAGGTGATTTTAATGTGCCCACGCCCCTCTATATCAACGGCAAGTTATTGGTTGCAACTGAAAACAATGGAACCCGGCTGTACGGCTTCGATAACAGCGGGACAATCCAAGCCAAGCCACTTGCCCAGAATCTTGACTTTTCGCCCGACAGCTCTACACCAGTTGTCATCAACGGCCTTATGTTCGGCTGCTTTGGAGGACTGTTCTGTCTGGACCTTAACAATGACTTGAAAACACTATACTCAAACGAAGATGACGACGCCTTTTTCGACTATGCAGCACTGATAGCAGGCAATGACCATGTTCTGATTATTACGGTAGAAGGTGAGCTTATCCTTATTGAGGCAACCGGGGCTGGCTATACTCTAAAGTCGCGACTGCACCTTTTCGAGGAAACCGAGGTCTGGTCCCATCCGGCATTGATTGGCAACCGCCTGTATATTCGAAATACAACCGAGGTCTGCTGCGTCTCACTGAATAACTGACAACGATTTATCAACTCAGGAATGGTTCTTTAGTTAGCAATTATAGCACCCCCGTAGAAAAATAAACAAAAAAGCTCGCTAACAACAATGGGCTTTGGAGGCGAATCTTATCCAAATGCAATTATTTATTTTGCCTCCGGTGTGCCAAAGGCAAATGTGAGATTGCCGCACATTGTGTTGCAATGCTCGCAATGACGACAAAGCTGGAACCCCGCCTGCGCAAGGGCTTCCGGCTTCCGTTTCGCTCCAGCTTAACTGCGTGCCTGGTCAAGGATGAGGTCTTTAACTTTCTGGCTGGGCAAGTTAAGTGAGCCATAAGCACGGGCGGCGGCGCTTCGCAATTCGGGGTCGGCCTGCTGCGAACTAACCAGTGTATAAATAGTGTCTATCGTTTCGACATCGAGCAGCTTGGCGTTAAGCTTCGCTGAGACAGCCAGAGAATTAAAGGCAGATATTCGAACGTCCATAGCGTTCGTTTCATCGAGAGCCATTGCCGCTATTGCGCGCTGGGCATCGGGGCTGTCCAAATAAGCCAGAATCCGGCCGGCAAGAATCTGAATCTCAGCCCGCTTGTCCTTTGTGGCGTTTATAACAGCGGTTTGAGCAGCAGACAAATCGATAACACGATTTCGCGTTTGCACTAATTTGAGCATGACTTTGGCTGCACGGACGGCATAGTCTTCGGCCACCCATTCGTTCGTCAAATTCGTATTTTCGCCGGTCTCGCCGAGGGCCTGGGCCAGGTTGGCAACGACCAGCTTGCTTTCGGCGAACTTTTCTTTGGGCCCGGCTGCAGCTATTGCTATCGCCGCACTGTATTTTACCACCCTATCATTGAAAGTTAGGGCCTGAACAAGCGGCTGAGCGGCGCCAATTCGAAAAAGCAGTGATTTTTCACCTGCCGTCGTCGCCAGGGCCTCGATAGCACCGAGTGCGACGTACGCATTCCTATCCTTAACCGCCCTTCCAAGCGCCTGATGCAGGTATTCAGGCCCTGCGGTGGTCGCATAGACAATCGCATCGGCGTGTCCGGGGCCAAAATAATTCGGCATAGCAATACCGGCGGACTCAGCCTTGAAGTAAGCGGCCTGCCACAAGCCGATAGCCCACCCGAACGCAGGGTCGGCCTTCAGCGCCCACTCACAGGCGCGCATCGCCATAAGTTCGTTAAAGTAACTGTTGTCAACTTTCTCGCGAACAAGCCGCTGACCTGCTGAGTCCCAGAACCATATATTGGCAAAATTGGCATCTTCTGCCGGGGCGAGCGATTCAGCGTGGTAATAATAGCCTTCAGCAAGGCGGTAGAACAATGGCGCAGCCGACACTGTCAATGCCGCCCTGTCAATCTGCCTGATGCTTTGGGTAGCATGGTTGCGAAGGTCGACGGACCCGTCTTTTTCCACGACATATTTCAAATAGCCCAGCGATTGGGGATAGCTAATCCCGCCGAGTGCCTTTATTATCTCGGCTTTAAGGGCAGTATTGTCGGCCTGGAGTGCAGCGGCAAGCGGCCTTATCGCATCTCTGCCAATTTGTGGAAGTGCGCGTATAATATGCGGCCATTCTTCTTTGCGGGAACCGTCAGCCAATGCATCAAGCATAAACGGTATCGCATATTCGCCGGCGTTGTGCAGGCGTTTAACGGCCGTCAACCAGCCGCGCTCAGTGCCGGTGAGCCTTTTTATCTCCTCTATGATAATCTTCGGGTCGGAGCGGCGGATGTACTTGCCCTGCTCGATTAAATCCAAGACTTTGCGGCTGACCTCGACGAGCTCGGCGTCCGGTGCGACATCAACAACCCGCTGCAAGATCGCGTAACCGGCTCGATTTGCTTCGCTTAAAGCGAGCAACTCCACGGGATCGGGGCTGCTGTCGAGCACAGCCTGTGCGTAGCCCTTGGCCAAATCGAATCGGCCAATCTTTGTGTAATGCAGAAAGTCGTTCCAGTTGTCCTCAAGGTTCTGGCCAAAACCGGCGCTGACTGCGAAAACTACTACTGCTAAAATTGCTGTAATGGTCTTTCTATTAAGCATCAAATTATCTCCAAAAAATTCACCCTGCCAAACCGCACTGCTTTTTTCGGCCTTGAATTTCCGATAATATCGTCCCTGGCTATATCTTTCAGCATAATCGGCAGTTTCTTTTCATTACGGCTAAAAACCGCAAGCCGTTATAAATATTCGTCTCTAATACGTCCATACTATAGAAAAATGCCAGCTTTGTCAATAGAAACCTGCCTCCGCAGCCAGTAAATTGCAGCTTCTCAGCACGCCGACCGTTAATTGTCATAAGCGGGAGCATTTTTTGCCTTTGAAATTGGGTTTGATTGGGTTTGTTTGGCTTTGTTTTGGGTTAAAATTGGGTTCGTTTTCACAAATTGCCCAATTTGACATATTTTCATAATCCTTTGTTAATACTTTATTTACGTTCATTTTGGCTTTCTGGAAATTGGCTTTGTTTGGGTTTGTTTGGCTTTGTTTTTTCCCGTGTTCACCAAGTGTCTTTTTTTCATAATCCTTTGTTGGAAATACGTTTACGTTCATTTGACTTTTTCGAAATTTGGCTTTGTTTTGCATAAAAAGTCTGATTTGTAGTGCTCTCTCGACAAATGTAATGATTTCTCGACAGTTGTAGAGATGCCGAGACCGGCGAAATACGAAATCCGAATATCGACCCGCCGTAGCGGATGCAAGCAAATCCGAAACAATATCAAAATCTAAATGACCCAAATTCAAAACTTTGCCTTGCTTGCCAAATAAAGGTTTATGTGCGTGCCCCGCACCAATTTAGCTTAGGCTTGCGCCTAATTGGTGCGGGACGATTCGTGCGGTTCTCCGCTAAATCTTTCGCCCCGCCAGAGGCGGGCAAGCTCCTGGGGCGGTTTACGTTTGCCTGTCGGCAAACATGCGAGTATTTTAACATATTATCAAACAATAGTCTACAAAAAAATGACCAAAAAAAGCAATTTTTTTGTTTTACTCCATGAGATGTCTCACATCTATCTCACTGGGGTTCCGTTTACTCTTGCTTTTATGCTCAAACTTTTTTATTGAATTATTCGGCGTGTGCAAACCCCGACAGGTCGGGACTTTCAGCAAGTTGCACACCCTACCCGGCTTTTTACTTGCATTGCTGCCCGGTTTTTGTTAGAATATCGGACAGGAAAGTTCAGTTTCCCTGAAGCAGCCATCAGAGAGGAATGAAAGAAGCCGATAAGGGAGAAAAAAATGAAACACGCAATCTTAGAAGCTCTTTTGTTATTATTGCTCTGCGCTTCTTCTGTAACCGGACAAATCATCTATGTCGATGCCGGCGCTTCGCCAGGAGGAGATGGGTCGAGCTGGGGGACGGCTTACAAGTATCTGCAGGACGCGCTGTACAAGCCACCGTCAGGCGGTGACCAGATTTGGGTGGCTGAGGGTACGTACAAGCCGGATGGCGACGAAGGTAGAAACGTCACGCCCGGTGACCGGACGGATACATTTCAGTTGATAAATGGCGTGGGGATTTACGGTGGGTTTCCTGCCGGCGGGGGCGAACGCAACCCGGATACATATATCACCATTCTCAGCGGTGACTTAAATGGCGACGATGATGGTTTTACAAACAATGGTGAAAACAGCTTCCACGTGGTTACGGGCAGCGGTACGGAGCCAAACGCCGTGCTGGATGGTTTTACGATAACCGGCGGAAATGCCAATGGTGTGATAGTGGACCACGGCGGCGGCGGGATGTACAACAGGTATGGCAGCCCGACAGTGAAAAACTGCACGTTCAGCGGCAACTCGGCTCGGAACGGCGGCGGGATGTATAACTCCCACAGCAACCCGACAGTGACCGGCTGTACGTTCAGCGACAATATTGCCAACTCCGGCGGCGGGATGGAAAACTATAACAGCGGCCCGACTGTGACCAACTGCACTTTCACCGGAAACTCAGCAGACTCCGGCGGCGGGATGTGCAACTGGGACAGCAGCCCTGTGCTGACCAACTGCACGTTCACCGGCAACACGGCCGACTACGACGGCGGTGGGATGTACAATTATTACGAGAGCAGACCAATGATTACCAACTGCACGTTCACCGGCAACACGGCCGACTACGGCGGCGGGATGTGTAACAACTTCAGCAGCAGCCCGGCGGTAATCAACTGCACGTTCAGCGATAACGAGGCATACGGGAACGGCGGCGGAATGTGCAACGACGGCGGCAGCCCGACATTGTTCAACTGCACGTTCGGCGGAAACTCGGCTAACGGGAATGGCGGCGGGATGTACAACGACTCCAGCAGCCCGACAGTGAGCAACTGCACGTTCGGCGGAAACTCGGCTAACGGGAATGGCGGCGGGATGTACAACTACTACTACAGTAACGCGGCGCTGACCAACTGCACTTTCAGTGGGAATTCGGCAAACCACGGCGGCGGGATGTACAGCTACGGTGGCGACCCGGTGCTGACTAACTGCACGTTCAGTGGGAATTCGGCGTGGGAGAACGGCGGTGGGGTACACAACGACGACAGTAGCCCGACAGTGACCAACTGCATTTTCAGTGGAAACTCGGCGTACCGCGGCGGTGGGATGTACAGCTACGTTGGCGACCCGGTGCTGACTAACTGCACGTTCAGTGGGAACGTTGCCAGCGGCTACGGCGGAGGGATTTACACGCCCTTCGGGTATATAGAATTGACAAATTGTATTCTCTGGGGGAATGTTGACATTGGTGGGACGGACGAGTCCGCTCAGATATACGGCGGGATGACGGGACGTGTGCGGTTCAGTTGTATCCAGGACGGATATCCTAACGACACGTACATTCCATTCGGCGGAGACTACTACTACAACATTGACGACGACCCAATGTTTATTCGCGAACCCAACGATGGCGGCGATGGCTGGGGCGTTGGCAATAATGACGACTTCGGTGATTTACACCTGAGAGCCAGCTCACCCTGCATAAATGTCGGCGATCCCGACTTTCTTGCGGTCAAGCAAGCAGATATAGACGGCCAACCGCGGATAATGGGACAGCGCGTGGATATGGGAGCGGATGAATTCTTTATACAGACGCTGGTTGTGACCAAACCCGAAGGAGGAGAAGTGTGGGCGGCTGGGAGCAGGCATGAAATTAAGTGGTATAGTTATTACGTGAGCGAGACTGTAGATATTCGACTCAGCACAGATGGAGGTGTCAGTTGGCCGTTTATTGAAAGTGGCGTCCCCAATAGCGGCAGTTACAAACTGCAACTGCCGGATATAAACGAATCTAACCAGAGTCTGATTTCGGTTGTTCCCGGCACCCCTGATCCCAATGTGGTTTGCATCGAAAGCGGCCTGTTTACGATTCAACCTTATTCTCCCGGGCCTGCGGTAGCATCAAGGTGGAAATCGCTTGGCGGCAATTTCAGGCGGACTGGTTTGAGCGAAAATTACGGGCCGGAGGTTGGCTGTGTCCAATGGCAGTTTGATATGGATGGGCCAGTATCGGCAAGTGTTACTGTCGGCGCCAATGATAGAGTTCATATCGCCTCCGAAGACGGCAAGGTATATACGCTTGACGCCAATGGGGTTCTGCTCTGGAGCTACGATGCAAATTCGCCGCTTCTCAGCTCACCAACCATAGGACCTGACGGCACTGTATATGTGGGAAGCGAGAGCGGAATGCTCTACGCCGTTGATATGAACGGCAGCCTGCGATGGACACACCCTACCGGCGGGCCAATCTATTCATCGCCGGCGCTTTCAGCAGACGGCAACAATATATATGTCTGTTCACAGGACGGCATCCTTTACGCATTAGGCCAGGACGGCAGCAAGCTGTGGAGCTTCGAGACGAATGGGCCGGCTCGGCTTTCCGGCTCAATTCTTGCCTCTCCGGCAATAAGTGCAGATGGCACCATTTATATCGCTGGATTGTATGACCCGAATCTGTATGCACTTGAGCCGAATGATGGAAGTGTAAAATGGAACTGCAGCTTTGAATTTCCAGTCGAGCCCGGCAATCCGAACAGTGAGATGGAGGCTGGATGGCCCTTCGTATCGCCGGTTATTGGAGCAGATGGCATTATTTACCAGATGCTGTTGTATGACACCAATCTGTACGCAATCGAACCCCATGCTGGCACTATCATCTGGTCGACGAATTTGGCTGACCCTACATCCGGGTGGTTTGACCCTGACTACGCTGAGGAGTGCGCCGATGGAGACGCCTGGTCTGAGCCGGCATTGGGGCCGGACGGGACAATTTACGTAAGCTTCGACGACCCGTATCTGCGAGCGGTTGACCCCAATGGCAGTATAAAGTGGGTAACGCGTCTTGGCATGATAGGCGGACTTACTTTAACTGTCGGCAGTGACGGCCTTGTCTATGCAGCCGGCGATGATGGAGTCCTTTATGTGGTCGATAGCAACGGCTGCGAACTGGCTCGGTTCCAAACCGATTGCTGGTTGAGCTTTCCTATCATTGCAGCGGAAAACACAATAATAGTGAGCGGTATAAACGACAATGCTGTGCTAACCGGCGATGCAAACAGTACTATATGGGCAATCAAAGGATATGGCTGCGAAGACCTAAACCTCGACGAGACGGTCAACTTTGTGGACTTTGCTCTTTTGGCAGCCAATTGGCTTAACTGTACAGACCCAGACTATCCCTGTAATTACGAAGGGGAGGAATTGTATTTTGTAGGTGATATAGACGAAGATAAATATGTCCATTTCTCCGATTTGGCAGCGATAGCAAGCAAATGGCTTGAAGATTTCAAGTGGCTTAAGCCGCTGCCATCGCCGCCATAGGTAGGGACGTAGATACAAGTTTGAGGAATAGATTATGAGGTCAAAGACAGCTTTTGCGAAAAAAGATATTGTCGTTGTCCTGGTCTGTCTAATTTTTCTGTTGATAAACGTCGGAGCAATTAGCAGCGGCGGCCGAAGACGCGCCAAACGTGCAGTCTGTCTTACCAATTTGAGGCAGCTGACGCTCGCGTGGACTCAGTATGCGGAGGATAACGACAGCAAAATTGTTAACGGCGCGCCCATGGGCAGACCTGGTTACGCTGACCCTGGTATGGGGGATCATAGGAACGAGATTCCTTGGGTAGGGAGGTGTTGGGCTAATGATTACGGAAGTGGCGGACAATTAGAACCGGCACTACAAAAACAGGCTATCAAACTCGGAGCGATGTGGCCATATTGCAAGGACGTAAAACTTTACCGCTGCCCGAGCGGTCTGGCAGGGGAGATGCTCACCTACGCTGCAATGGATGGTGCCAATGGTCTTAGGAGAAGTGGAACTATACAAGGGGTGCACTGGATGAAAAATCTGGAGCAGATTCTCGAACCGGGAGAAAGGATCGTTTTTATTGACGAAGGCTGGGTAACTCCGGACAGTTTCGCTGTTAATTTTAATAATGCAAATTGGTGGGACGACCCACCCGTCCGGCACGGCGATGGGACCGCCCAGTCTTTTGCAGACGGTCACAGCGATTGGATGAAGTGGAAAGGTCGCTGGACGGTAGCATATGGCCTGGCCACTATCGGCATTCACCCTCAAAACGGCTATCCGCCAGGTGCCACCTTCGGGGGGCAGAGCTTTCCGCCGGCTACCAACGCAGACTGGGAGGATCTATACTGGATACAAAGGGGCTGCTGGGGCGAGTTAGGTTATTCACCGTAATAGGTTGCATTTGCCTCATTATTGACTTTCATTTCGCTGGCAAAGCAGGTAAGATACACTGTGATAATTATCAGTGATTATGCTTTGAAAAGACGTAAAATGAGCTTTTTTATGGAGGAATAGCAATATGAAAGACCGAAAAAAAGCAAAAGAATTGGAATTTTCCCGCAGAGATTTTATGAAGGCGTCAGCAACGGTATCGCTGGCGACACTGGGAGCAGGTGCCAATAAGGTTTTTGCCGCCGGTTCAGACAAGCTGCGTCTCGGGCTTATCGGCTGCGGCGGGCGAGGCACCTACGATTCAACAAACTGCCTGAATTCGGCTGATGGTGTTGAACTGGTGGCTATGGGCGACCGTTTTAAGTACCGCCTGGACAGTTCGCTAAAGCAACTCAAGAAAAGTCTTGGAAACAAGATAAAGGTAACTGAAGATAAATGCTTTGTCGGTTTTGACGCTTACAAGAAAGTCCTGGCGTGCGATGTTGATATGGTAATCCTGACGGAGCCGCCTCACTTTCGGCCTGAACATCTCAAGGCCGCGATAAAGGCGGGCAAGCATGTATTTATGGAAAAGCCGGTGGCGGTGGACCCGGTCGGCGTTCGCTCGGTGATAGCATCGTCCGAATTAGCGGACAAGAAAAAGCTGACTATTGTGGCCGGGACGCAGAGCAGACGTATGGCACATATTGTTGCGGTGATGGAGCGAATTCATAACGGGGACCTGGGCAAGATTCTCGGTGGGCAGTGTGTCAGAATCGGCGGCGGGATGTTAGGCTGGAGTTCCGGGACGAAGAAGCGACAGCCGGGCTGGTCGGATATGGAGTGGCAAATGCGGCGGTGGCTGTTCTATACGTGGCTTTCCGGCGATTTCATCACCGAGATGCACATCCACAACCTGGATGTGATGAACTGGGCATTGGGTTCACATCCAGTCCAGTGCCTTGGTCTTGGCGGCCGAGAGGTGCGGACCGGTCCGGAATACGGCAATGTCTATGACCATTTTGCCGTCGAGTATGAGTATCCAAACGGCGTACGCATCGAATATATGGGCTCCCAGATTGACGGGTGTACCTCTCGCAGCGATGAGCGAGTGGTCGGTACGAAAGGCTCGGCTTATATAGACTCCGGTAATGCTATTATCGAAGGGCAAAATCCATTTAGATATGACGGCCCTTCGCCCAGCCCTGTAATCCGACAGCATGCCGACCAAATTGCAGCTATTCGCCGGGGTAAGCCGTTGAATGAAGGCAAGCGGGTCGCTGAGAGTACGCTGACGACGATTATGGGCCGGATGAGCGCTTATACGGGACGTGCCTTGAAGTGGGACTGGGCGATGAAGGCGTCGAAGCTGGACCTGCGGCCGGCGAAATATGAGTTCGGCGATTTGCCGATGCGGCCGGTGGCAATTCCCGGCAAGACAAAGTTAGTGTGAACGCTGTTAGAAGCAATACTGACATCGGAATGTGCTTCTGACGGAGTGAAATGAGAACAATTTATTTAGGTGAAAGGAGGATTTTATGAAACGCTATGCTATCGCAATTATGGCGCTATCCGTGACGGTGGCCTTGTTGGCCGCTACCACAGGGGCGCAAGAAAAACAGAAGAAGCCGATTGTTCCGAAAGAGAAAATGGCTCTCTGGAACGGCAGGGATTTTTCCGGCTGGAAGCTTTTCGTGCCCAACCCCGACCATGACGTTACAAAGACGTGGTCGATTAAGGACGGCGTGATTCGCTGCACGGGCCGGCCGGCGGGTTATATGCGGACGGAAGCGGATTACGCGGACTACCTTTTCCACGTCGAGTGGCGCTGGCCTGACAGAGGCGGCAACAGTGGGGTCCTTAATCATACGGTCGGCAAGGACATGGTGTGGCCAAAAAGTCTTGAGTGCCAGTTGGCCTCGGGCAGTGCCGGTGACTTCTGGTTGATTGGCGGTATTGAGTGCAGGGAGCACGCCAATAAGGGCAAACGCGTTAGAGGCCGCAACGTCAGGAAACTTAAAAAAAGCAGTGAGAAGCCCATCGGCCAATGGAACGCATACGATATTATCTGTAAGGACGACTGGGTAGTGGTGCTCGTGAACGGCGTGTTGCAAAACGTGGCGACCAAGTGCTCATTAAAATCCGGCAAGATTTGTCTGCAGAGCGAAGGAACGCCGGTTGAATTCCGCAACATCTATATCGAGCCGGTCGAGTAAACTGTCCCTGTTTTATACAGAGATTGCAGAGAAGATTACCTGACGCGCGGATAGCTGCATTCGGTTACGCGAAGTGGGGTGGAGGCGAAGGAGATACGACTTGCCGCAAAGGCTGCCGGAGTCTTGTACTTCAATAAGCTATGCGGCGGGCGGTTTTTGCTTTCCATTCTGAATCCGGCTAACTAAAGGCGTTTCGCAGCAGGGCAAGACTCTTGGGTATGGCGGTCTTGTAGTCTTCGTTACCCTCGAATTCAAGTGAGACATAGCCGTGGTAGTTGTGCTTGCGCATAATGGCAGCGATGCGGGGATAATTTAGGTCGAGTGTGTACCAGATGCCGCCGCCATAGTAGGTCTTTGCCTGTATAAAGACGGTCTGCGATGCGCATTGGTCGAGCTTGTCATAAGGATCCTCAAGGAAATTGCCTGTGTCGAGCAAGACTTTCAGCCAGGGCGAGTCAATCGCATTGACGATTCTCATCAAACCTTCCGGAGTTCGGGCCAGGCCCCAGTGGTTTTCGAGTCCGAGGATTACGCCGCATTTTTCGGCGGCAGGCAGGCATTTCTCGATGCTGTCGATGACCCATCCGAAACCGTCATCATCGGTATATCCGGGCAAGCGCGGTTCGATACCGCGGTTCTCCATCAGTTCGTCGAAGCTCCTGGTGGTGCCCCATCTTCCAGTGTTGATACGTATTATTGGTATGCCGAGTTTGTAGGCCAGCTCAACACATTTGATGGTGTGGTCGATGTTTTTCTGTCTTCTTGCTTTGTCAGGCGAGACGAAACCTTGATGCGTGGACATGCCACACAGGTCGATGCCGTTGATAAGAGCGCGGCGTTTGAGACCTTGAAAGTAGCCGTTGGATTCCTTTTCCATTTGAATGTGCAGGATCTCGACGGCGTCGAAGCCCATTTGAGCAGCTTCGTCGATACAGGTTTCGATGGGCAGCTTCAAACCGTCCTTGAAACGCCAGAAGGAATAGGTGGAAACAGCGATGCGGTTTGGATGGTGGAACTTTTGAGCTGGGCTGGGAGCTGCGGCAGCCGTTTGTTCGTTGGATACTCGACTGGATGAACAAGAATTAAGAGACGATACGGCGGCAGCTCCAAGGGAGCGTGCAAGTAAGGTTCTGCGATTAATCGCATTCATAATTTGTCCTTTCTAATTCTACGCCTTCTTACCCTTCTTGGCCGTGGCCTCAACCTGTGCGAGCATCTTCTGTAGCGCTCTTTTATCAAAGATCTTGCCGACAACCGGGGGATCGACACATGGAATTCGTACTCATCTACCCACGTACTGCTGTACTCGCCTACTAATCTACGCTTTCACTCCTTGGCCTCGTGTTTGCGGAGGAGTTCGACGATTTCGGTGTGGCCTCTTTGTTTTGCCACTGCGAGAGGGGTTTTGCCCTTTTCGTCTTTTGCGTTCAGGTCAGCACCTTTGGCAAGAAGGAATTCGACTGTCTCTTTACGATTCTTCCAACACGCATAGTGAAGAGGTGTCCACAGCCACTTGTCTTCTGCATTCACGTCGGCGCCTTTGCCGATCAGCAGAGCTGCCACATTCACATGGCCGTGTTCTCCAGCTATGTGCAGAGCCGTAACTCTGGTGTTGTCTACTGCATTGACGTCGGCGCCCTTCGATATGAGGAACTCAATCATGTCTTTGTGGCCTGCATAAGCAGCGGCGAACAGCGGAGTTGCCTTTCCCGAGTCCACTGGTGCACCATTCGCCATGAGGATCTCCGCCGCCTCTTGATGGTTGCCCAGCGCCGCATAGTACAGAGTCGTCTTGTCATCCTCAGTGGTTGCTGTTGCCTCAAAACCTTTGCCAATGAGGAACTCAACGACATCCGTATGACCACCGGCAGCCGCCGCATGTAACAGGGTAAGGCCTTTCAAGCTGTCCACAGGGGTATCTTTCTCCAGCAGCCTCTTGATGCCTCTGAGATCGCCAGTGTATGCAGCCAGATGCGGCGCGGCGGTATCTGCTCCCTTTTCCACTAGTAGATCGGTCACAGCCAACTCCCACGCATACAAGGCAGCCAATGCAGGTGTCCACCCCTGGGCGTCTCTCGCGTTGACGTCGGCGCCTTCTGCAAGAAGGAATTCGACTGTCTCTTTACGATTCTTCCTACACGCATAGTGAAGAGGTGTCCACCCTTGTTGGTCTCTCGCGTTGACGTCGGCGCCTTCTGCAATAAGCGATTTGACCTGCTCAATCTTGCCGCGAGCCGCAACGTGGTGGAGACGCGAGGCCTTAACCTGTGCGAGCATCTTCTGTAGGGCTGCTCTTTGAAAGATCTTGCCGCCAACCACGACAGCAGCGATCTTTTGCGTGTTGCTGATGTCTTGCAGCGGGTTGGCTTCAAGCAGGACCAGATCGGCTATCTTGCCCTGCTCAATAGTCCCCATCGAATCCAGCTTACCAAAGAACTTCGCCGGATTGTATGTTGCAGTCCGCAGGGCTTCCATAGGCGACAGTCCAGCCTGAACTAACAGCGCCAGCTCATCGTGCAGGCCGAATCCGGGGAAGCAATAGGGATTGAATACATCCGTCCCGGCGAGCAGCCCCACACCCGCACGCCCCATTGCGCCCACCATATCGAGTCGCTTCTGACATAATTTCTTAAGGTCAGCCCGACCTTCTCCAGTTGCCAAAGCGAAGCGAAAATGGTTGTTCCACGTATCCCTGGTGGATGGCGGCATGTATTTGAGTCGGGGGTCATTCGCTAAGTCCTCCTCATCGCGAAACGGCATGCCCTGAAAGACCGTGAGCGTGGGGCACACCCAGGTGCCGTTCTTTACGAAACGAGCGAAGAGCTCCGCCGCTTTTTGTTCGCTATAAGTGGCATCCGCCAATACTTTTGTGGCGGCGGCTGGCCCACCGATTCGCCAGGCTTCGTCGAATTTCCTTATAAGTTCTTCTTCTCCACTTGTTGAGCACGCCCGCCAAACCATGCCACTGTGTTCAATACTCTGTTGCCCGGCGTCGGAGGCCTCAGCCGCACTCACCGAGCGGGGCACATGTCCGGCAAACGGGATCCCCTGTTTCTTTGCCTCATCGGCAATAGCGAAATAGGCGTCTCGCGGTATACGGTTGTAGACCTTTACAAAATCTGCGCCCTCCTTCTTAACCTTCCTGACCGCCTGGCGCCCTTCCTCTTCGCTGCTGACGACAATCCCACCACCCCATATGGGGTTCGGCCCGTCAATAATTGGGCTTGCGATGATCATCCGGGGGCCTATCAGTTGCCCCGCCGAGATTTCTTTGCGCACCTTGTGATGCCATGGCTCACCCCACAGCACACGTACGCCTGTTACTCCATTGGCGGTGAAGAGGGCAAGGTAGCTCCTTGCCAAGATTGGATGGACGTGCATGTCCCAGAGGCCGGGTATGAGAAACTTGCCTGTGGCATCCACCACCTGCGCATTTCGCGGGACAGTAAGTTTGCTGGTTTTACCCAACGCCTCGATACGGTCACCCCTGACCACCACCGTCATGTCGGGTTTGGCTGGCGCGCCGGTTGCATCTATCACCGTGACGTGAGTAAAGACAAGCGCCTTTTGCCGGTTGTTGTCTCCCTGCTGAGCAAACAATCCTACGGGCAGCAGACAAACCAACAGAAATAGCAATGCGTTCTTCATTCCAACCTCCTTGGTATAATAGAGCCGGATTTGTTATTGAACAGATGTAGTTTATACTTACAATGCTCGTAATTCAACAAATTTCCTAAGACCTATCATGGATGGGCGGTTGCGTCTGGGTAGCTGAGCCGGCGTTAATATCAGCGGCTATCTGCATAAACCTCGGCATTGTATGATCGAAGAAGCGCTTGTAGCCCTCGCAGAAATAGCTTTCTTTGCCAAAACTTTGAGTAGATTCTTCGCTGCGCTCAGAATGACAGAGTGCGGGGACCCTGTCTTTCATACAGCCGCCGCGACAGATGGCAAGGTGTCTGCAGACAAGGCATTTGTTGCAAAGATTTTGCTTGGCGCGTGCGAATTTTCGCTTTTTACTGCCGGCGGCCAGTTTATCAATCGGCGTTTCAAAGATATTGCCCAATCGCCACTTCGGCTCGACAAAGAAATCACAGGTAAAGGCGTCGCCGGTATGCTCGATAACAATATACTGGCTGCACTGTTTATCGAATGTGCAAATGGTGTGTCTGCCCGCAACGTAATATGAGAGGATGGAATCAAAGTCGCGAATACTTAACTTTGTCGGGCCATATTCGTACCAGCGGTCAAATATCCTGCATAAGAATTCGCCGTATTGGGCCGGCGTGATGGAGAAATCCGCAACCTTGCCTGTTGCAGAATCGACCTCCACACAGGGGATGAACTGCAGAAACTTTACGCCGTTGTCGATGAAGAAATCAAATAACTCGTCCGGATGCTCCGCATTTTTATTGTTTAGCAAGGTGAGGGTATTGAACTCAACCTTGTATTTTTTGCAGTTTTCGAAGGCCCTCATTACTTTATCAAAGCTGCCAGAGCCAGAGAAGTCCAGGCGGTAGTAATCGTGCAGCTCTTTGGGGCCGTCAATACTGATGCCGACGAGAAAGTTATTATCGTGTAAGAATTGGCACCACTCGTCATCAAGCAAGATTGCGTTTGTTTGTAAGGAGTTGCCTACCTGCTGGCCAGGGCTACCGTATTTTTTTTGTAATTCCACCACTTTTTTATAGAAATCCAGGCCCATCAGCGTTGGCTCACCCCCCTGCCATGCAAAGCCGGCCAACGGAAAACGGAGCTGCATATAATCCTTAACGAATTTTTCGAGCACTTCATCGCCCATTCGCTGTTTTCCGTGGCCAATCTCGGGGACTCTGTGCTTGTAGAAACAATATTTGCAATCAAGATTGCAATCCGAGCCGGATGGTTTGATTAAGAGAGTAAATGGCTGCATTATCTTCTGCGTCCTTCAATCAAACTTGGCTACTCATCTACCTTGATGTGCTTACACCAGAAGTACTGCCGGAATGCGACAACTTGCCGGCGGAGCGAATTTCCTGAAGCATTCTGCCCAGTTTTTTGACAAGCTCTTTGTTCTGCGGCAATTCTGATATGTTTACGTTCTCATGCGGGTCGGTCTTGTGGTCATACAGCATCCGTGCGTATATTGTGCCGTCCTTTCTGCGCCACTCGGTGTAGCGATATCGGTCCGTCTTGACTGAGTCGCCATTATAATATCGGCTGAAGACAGCTTCTTTCCAGAGACGATTCGGCTTTTTCATAAGGGGCACAAAACTTCTGCCTTCGAGGTGAGCAGGCAGCGGCAAATTACACAACTGGCAAAGAGACGGATAAATATCTAAATACTCGGTCAGGGCCATTGTTTTCCTGCCGCCCTTTATGCCCGGAGCGTTTACGATTAACGGCGAATGCAAAGATGTTTCGAAGTTGCAGTGTTTACACCACAAGCCATGTTCGCCGAGGTTCCAGCCGTGGTCGCCCCAGAGCACTACGATTGTGTTTCTCCGCAGGCCCAACCGGTCAAGCTCAGCCAAGACCCTGCCAATCTGCGCATCGGTGTAACTAACGCAGGCGTAGTAGCCGTGGATGAGCGTCCGGGCAAGCTCGTCGGGCAAGCGGCCCTTCCCTGGAATACCTTCGTAAGCCCGCAATTCGCCCCAGTTGTGTAGAGCCGCATCAGGAGCGCCTTTGGGCCTGAAAGGATTGTCGGCAAGGTCGATTTTTTCTCTCTTATATAAATCCCAGTATCTTTTTGGGGCGTTGAAAGGCAAATGAGGCTTAAAGAAACCGAGCGCAAGGAAAAACGGCTTATCCTTTTTTTTCAGACGGCGCAAATCTGAAATTCCTTTATCCGCAATCATACCATCGAAGTACGCATTATCGGGGACATCGGCTGATTCGAACGCAGGTCCTTTTCCGCTCGAGCCCTGCCGGGTAAGTCTCTTGCTTTCCTGGAGCACATAGTTCTGCCAAGGGCCCCTTGGTCTCCAGGGACTTTCGCTCCAGCTATCCAGACAATCGGTGCGATGGTGGAATATCTTGCCGTTTGATATGGTGTGGTATCCATTATTCTTGAAGTGCTTCGGAAGACTTAACGCACCAGGCAGGTCCTTCTCGGCCCAGACGTTGTAACTAATGAATCTGTCTCGCGTCGGCCGTACGCCCGTGAGAAGACTGGCACGTGAAGCACCGCAGACAGGAACCTGGCAATAAGAGCGCAAGAAAGTGACACCATCGCCAGCCAGCCGGTCTATGTTGGGAGAAATCATTTGTTTATGGCCGTAGCAGTTAAGCTGTGGACGCAGGTCATCCACGGCGATGAAAAGAACGTTAGGTTTTTTGCCGCCGCCCTTCTTTGCAGCAAACAGGCAGCCCGGCAGCGCCAGCGTAGCAGCGCCCAAGCCCATTGCTTTTAGAAAGTCACGACGCGTCAACAAACTGTCCATTTTTCACCTCATTTCCAGGGCCACGGCAGGACGTCGGCGCGTTCGGCCCATTGCTGCCACATCGTGGCCATCTGTTTCACACGGTCGGGATGCGCTGCCGCCAGGTTGTTGGTCTCGGTCCGGTCTGCGTCGAGGTCGTACAACTCCCATGGTCCCTTTTTGCCCCTGGCGGCCAGCTTCCACCTGCCGACGCGGATGGCACGGTTACCTTCGTGTTCCCAGTAGAGCGCTTCGCGCTTGATGGGTTTGTCAGCAAAGGCAGGGACGAGGCTTTTACCTTCCAACGGAATTATCTTGTGGCCGTTGTAGCTGGCCGGATACTCTGTGCCGGCAACGTCAACGCACGTGGCCATAATGTCTATCAAATGCCCCGGCTGGTGACACAACTCGCCGCGGCCCTTGACGTGCCCTGGCCAGTGGACTATAAGCGGCGTGGCGATACCGCCCTCGTGAACCCAGTGTTTGTAGAGACGGAAAGGGGTATTCGAGGCATTTGCCCACGGGACGCCGTAACTCTGATACGTCTCTTCAGGACCGGGCATAATGGATGGATTGTTGCCTCTGCGCACCTGCTGACCGTTGCGCATCTTGCGAGGTATATGCAGACCGCCCCACCGCTCCCCGATTTCCTCGGCGCAGCCGCCGTTATCGGCCAGGAATAGAATCAACGTGTTATCGAAGTGCCCTGTTTTCTTCAAGGCTGAGACAATTCTGCCGATGCCCTGGTCAACGCAGTCAATCTGAGCGGCGTAGACCTCCATCCGGCGAACCTGCCACTCTTTATTAGTGGCCTGGTCCCACGGCGGCACACGCGGGTCGCGAGCCGTCAGCTTCCAGTCCGGATTAATGAGGCCCATCTTCACCATTCGTTTGAGTCGTTCGGCACGCAGAGCATCCCATCCCTTGTCGTACCGGCCCTTATATTTGGCAATATCGGCCGGCAGCGCATGCAGCGGCCAATGAGGTGCGGTGTAGGCAACATAGCAAAAGAACGGCTCGTTGGTTTTGTGTTCATTGATGTATTTGACAGTGTTGTCGCTGATTGCGTCTGTATAGTAGTAACTGTCAGTTTCAGGCCCAATCGGCGTGTTGTCCCGCGTCAGCGTAATAGGGTCGAAGAAGCTGCCTGCCCCGTGAATGGTTCCATAAAAGCGGTCATAGCCGCGCTGGCACGGCCAGTTGTGTTTCGAGGTGAAATTCCGGTTGCCACCCCAGTGCCCGACCTGCTTTGTTACGTGCCACTTGCCGGACATATAGGTGGCGTAGCCGGCCTGTTCGAGCACCTCGGCAATCGTAACGCAGCGGTTATTGAGGTCGCCGCGATAACCGCTAAGACCACTGTCGGACATCATGTGGCCAACGCCGGCCTGGTGTGGGTAGAGTCCGGTCATTAGACTCGCACGTGTCGGGCAGCAGCGAGCAGTGTTGTAAAACTGTGTGAAACGCAGACCGCCCGCAGCAAGTCTTTCTAAGTTAGGCGTGCTGATTTCCCCGCCATAACAACCGATGTCCGAATAGCCCATATCGTCAACCATAATCAACATAATGTTGGGTCTGTCGGCAGTTTTCTTCCCAGAGGCTCTCCCAGAGATGCCTGCACATCCGGGCAGCATCAGAGACGCCGCCCCCATACTCACGGCTTTCAAAAAATCCCGACGTGTACAGCTAACTGTACTCATATTTTTTTCTCCTGATTAATAGCAAAATAGCAGTTAATTTCTCTTATTGCGCTTCCTGACCGTGCGTCTCTTGTGCAGAGGCACGGCCATCTCAGCTTCCATTCCACGGTCGCCCTGCTGCTTCATCCAGGTGTCGAGCTTTTCTCTGAGTGATGCAAGCAGTTTCCGTTGGGCAGGGTCGTCCGCAAGGTTCTTCAACTCGTATGGGTCTTTTGTTAGGTCGTAGAGCTCTTCGGCCGGGCGATGCTGAAACGTCTTGACACGCTTAGCAGCGAAAGTATCGGTTTTCGCTTTTTGCTTCCACGAGCCCCAGGTGCCGTAATCAATCTCCTTGTAGTTATGGCCATGGGTACTGACGCATTGGAAGGTCCCGTCAGGGTTGAGGTTTCGGATGTATTTGTGGGTGCGTGTCCGCACTGAACGAATGGGGTAAGATTTACCGGAAATGATGCCCCGCGTTGTATGTGCGCCGAAGACCACGTCGTTATGCTTATTCTCTTGTCCGAACAAGACGGGCAGGAAGCTTCGTCCGTCGATGTTCTTTGGCGATTTCCCGCCGGCGGCCTCGATGAAGGTCGGAAGTACGTCCACGAAGCTGACCATAGCGTCTGTGACGGCCCCTGGCTTGACCCTTCCGGGCCAACGGACAATAAATGGCACGTGCAGGCCGGCGTCGTAGCAAGACCACTTTGCGAATATGTCGTAGCCGTGATCGGAAGTATATACAAACAGTGTGTTCTGCTCCAAGTTATTCTTTCTCAATAAATCCAGCACACGTCCGAGCTCCTGGTCCAACAGGTCTATATCCGTGTAATAATTAGCGAGCTGCCGTCGTGTCTGTGGCGTGTCGACCCTGTTCGGCGGTACGGGTATTTTGTCTGGCTCGTATCCGCCCTGTTTGTGCGGTCCATGCGGCTCATGCGAGGCGACTATTAAGCAGAAGGGCTTATCTGTGGCAGAAGCGATAAAGTTCTCGATTTGTTCAGGCTTTAAACCCATATATTCAAAAGGAAATTGGTCTTTCGGTTTTACATGGACTTTGCCGGCAAGGCCGACGCGATAGCCCAGGGACTTTAGGTAATACGGCAGGGTCTTTATCTCCGGTTTGACTCTGCTATGGTTCGGATGGCAACCGTTTCGATGAGGATACAGACCTGTATATAGTGCCGAACGACTTGGAGAGCACATAGCCGTGGGGGTAAAGGCCAGACTGAATCGCAGGCCATCTTCGGCGAGGCGGTCAATGTTGGGAGTGCGGACTACATTGTTGCCGTAGCAGCCTACGTCGTCGATGCCCTGGTCATCAGCAAGAAACAAAACGATATTCGGTTTGTCCCTGTACCTTTTACTCGTAAACCCCTTCGGGGTGTCTGTGCATCCGGGGATGGTCAGCGACACCGATGCCACACCCACAGTTTTCAGAAAATCACGCCGATTTAAATTTCCACTTATAGCAAAACTCATTCCGGTAAAAATGTACCACAAGGTGACTCTTGTTACCATCATTTTTCAATCACTGTTCGGGCAATATTTGTTGTTACTCCTGGATTCGCAGTCTGACTCTATCAGCCGAACGGGTGTGTCTGGCAGCGGAACCGGCTTCAACGGCGGCTGCTATTTGCATGAACCTCGGTATTGTATAATCGAAGAACCGCTTATAGCTTTGGCAGAAATAGCTTTCACGGGTTTGTTGGTTGTCATTCCAACGAACTCGATCTTTCATACAGCCGCCGCGGCATATATCAAGATATTTGCACAGCAGGCATTTGTTGGAAAGATTTTGCTTGGCGCGGGCAAAGCTGCATTTTTTGCTGCCAGCGGCGAGTTTCTCTAACGGGGTTTCAATGATGCTGCCCAGCCGCCACTTCGGCTCAACAAAAAACTCACAGCAAAAGGCATCGCCGGTATGCTCGATGACAACAAAACCGGCGCACTGTTTACTGTACGTGCAAATGGTGTGTTTGCCCATAACATAATATGTTACTAAGGAGTCAAACTCACGAATGTTTAGCTTTTCCGGGCCGTAGTCGTACCAGAGGTCGAATATCCTGCACAAAAATTCACCATATTGCTTCGGCGTAATTGAAAAATCCGCTATCTTTCCCGTAGTAGGGTCACGCTCGACGCAGGGGATGAACTGCAAATACGTCATATCATTTTCGATTAAAAAATCAAACAGCTCATCAGGATGCTGCACGTTTTTGTTGTTTAGCAAGATAAGGGCACTAAATTCAACTTTATATTTTTTGCAAGTTTGAATACCCCTCATCACTTTATCAAAGGTACCTGAGCCGGAATGGTCTACGCGATAGTAATCGTGAAATTCTTTCGGGCCATCGATACTTATGCCGAGAAGGAACTTGTTTTCGTAAAAAAACCGGCACCACCTGTCGTCAAGCAAAACGCCGTTGGTTTGCAGTGTATTGCTTACTTCCTGGCCGGGGCTGCCGTATTTTTTTTGTAATTCGACCGCCCTTCTAAAGAAATCGAGGCCCATCAAGGTAGGCTCACCGCCCTGCCAGGCAAAGCCGACAACGCCAAAACGCAACTGCATATAATCTTTAACGAGCTTGTCGAGCACCTCATCGCTCATTCGCTGTCGGCCTTTGCCGAACTGTGGGGCCCTGTCCTTGTAAAAACAGTACTTGCAATCAATATTGCAATCTGAGCCGGACGGCTTGATTAAGAGAGTAAACGGCTGCATTATCCTTTGTGTCCCAGCATCAAGCGAGTTTAACTGCTATTTTTCAGTCATTCGGTGCTTTTGTAACCACTTTTGTACCCAACCCTGTGCCTGTTGTGGTGTCTGCAACTCTCCTTCCAGTTGGGCGATGTACATCTCTTCAGATAACTGGCCGAGAGCAGGTCCGGGCACGGCACCTAATCGGATTAAATCATGGCCGTTGAGCAGCGGTTTGGGGCGCAGTTCAACGTCACCGAGGGCCTTTATTCTTTTGCGCAGCTTACTTAGCGCAGCTATACCTTCTTTAGCATCGGCCTTGACCTTTTGAATCGCCCTTTGCAGCTCGTAGAGGTCCCAGAAATACGGCCCGGCAAGGAACATTTTCAACTCCGCTAAGGACATCTTTTCATCAAGGAGCTTGCCTCTGTTAGTCAGCAGGAATTTTATATGTTTGTTCTGACTTCTGCTGAGTTTTAGAATCTGACACCTTTCACGCGCAAATTCGGTCGGGCAGCCGGCAAAAAGTGAAGCCAGTGCCAGAGCAAAATCAACTTTTTTTCGCAGCTGGCCCAGTACACTAACCGCGAATTCTGCCTGCTCGCCGACAAAGCCGGAAAAAATTGCTTCAGCCAATCCACTTTTGGCCAGCATCGATGTCCCCGCAGAGCGATTGGGATTGACCAGTATTGCTTCCAACTCTATCGCTATGCGTTCGCCGCTTATCTTAGTTATATTTTTTGCATTGCTGCAAATTGCCGACCAGGTCAACGGCTCGATTGCAAAGCCGAGCTGAGTGGAAAATCGCACCGCCCGCAGCATTCGCAGGTAATCCTCACTGAAGCGTTCTTTGGGTTTGCCGATGGTTCGTACCAGCTCTTTTTTGAGGTCAGCCCGTCCATCAACATAATCGATTACCTTCTCTCTGAGGGGATCGTAAAACATTCCGTTGATTGTAAAGTCCCTTCGGCTGGCATCTTCGGCGGCGTTGGCGAATTTGACGACAGACGGGTGCCTGCCGTCAGCGTAGCCGGTTTCGGTTCTGAATGTGGCCACTTCAACCTGCTTATCTTCGAGCAAAACAATCACGACGCCAAATTTCGCTCCGACCTTTAGCGTTCGTCTAAATAATTTTATGACGTCACCGGGCTGGGCGCTTGTAGCGACGTCATAATCACTGGCTGGCCGGCCCAGCAGCATATCTCGGACACAGCCCCCGGCTAACAAGGCCTGGAAACCATCACGGCTTAATCGCTTAATTATTTTTATAGCTGCCTGTTTGTTTGTCATCTGCTTGCCTGCTTTAATATAGTTACGGCCATAGTGCCCCACTGGCGTCGCTCTATTATTTGGAGCCGGCCGTATCGGTCTAACAGTTCTGTTCGCCGGTTAGCTCTGACCACGACAATTCCGCCGGGGGACACCTGCTCCGACAATACTTTTAATAATCCGCCCAAAGGTGAATCTTGCCCGACATCCTCTGTGCAGGCATAGGGCGGGTCAACAAAAATAAGGTCGTATTTCTGCTCATCAATCGGAGCCCCAATCTTGAAAGCATCTGCCCTTATAACTTTTGATTCCTTAACAAAACCGGCTTTCTCAATATTCTTCTTTAGAACCGCGCTAACCTTCGGGTCCTGCTCGACGAAAATAACCGACTTAGCCCCCCTACTCAATGCCTCAAGACCCAGAGAGCCGACGCCGCAGAATAAATCGGCTACCATTTTGCCACTCGGCAGGCCATATTTGAAAAGAATGCTGAAAAGCGATTCCTTAACTCTGTCGGTGATGGGCCGAGACACTTGTGCCTTAGGGCTAAACAACTTCATACCTCGTTTTGCACCAGCTATAATTCTCATAGCAAAACAATATACCGAAACAATCTGTTTTGAGCGAGAAATTTTGTTCGGTCCCGACGTCGGGGGTTTCAAATAAATGATTGCGGCTTTATCCGGAAAGCCTATAATTTGGAAAAAGTGGTCCGTAGTTAGGAGTTACAGATACCCGGTTATGCTATTGGGTGGGGAACACTTGCGTTGATAAATGCGGGGACCGCACAAACAATTCTGGGAAGAGAGGGCTAATAAGAGACTGCTCGCAATGACATAAAATGTGATATCAAAATAAAAGCTTTTGCATTTGTATGGCGCACTGGCGGAACTTGTCAGCAGGTAACGTTATAGTCTGCCATTTCGGGCTGCGGCGTTTCATAAACTTACGATAGTCGTCTAACTTAACGCAAAAAAATACATACATGTTCCTGGCAAAATGGAAAACATCCCTGCCGTCAAAATCTACATCGATATTTTCTATCTTATATGCAAAAACAAAGATAGCTTGATGGCCCGGGCCGAAAACTTCCTGCCATTTGGTCAGTCCATCGACGTCCTCGGTTGTGACCCAGCATTCAAGACCCGTTAATTTGGCCAGGCTGGTTCCCTTAAATAATCTTCCCTTTACCTCAGTAATTATTATCTGGCCGTCGGGTGGATACAGTAAAAAATCAAAGGTTTTGATCTTGGAACGCGCGAAGGTCGCTCGCTTTTGCTCGTCAACCGCAATGTATTGAATACGATTGTCCCTTAGCCAATTCTCGAAGGCCCGCTCGTAGTGATTGGGGGCAAAATCTCTCATTTCGATTCAGGTTTAAGCTGTGTGAACAAACTATCGTAATTAACCAGCTCCTGCTTGCCCGTGGCCATATCCTTGATAACAAGCTGCTTGTTGTCCAAATACTCTTGGCCGACGATTACACACTTTTTTGCGTTTAGAGCTGAAGCTTCTTTAAGCAACTTAGAAAGACCTGCTGACGTCTTATAGCTGAACACAGCAGAAAAACCTCTAGATCGCAACTCCGCTGCAACTTTGTACACCGTTCCTCCACCATACCCTTTCGCGAAAGCAACGAAATAGTCAAGCTCTTTTTTAGGCAACGATTTACCCAGTAACCCCTTTTCTTTTAGAAGAATCTCCAGAACACAGTCGCCCATCCCCATGCCTGTAGCAGATATTGGTGGCCCACCGAAATCTCGAAGCAGGTTATCGTATCTACCTCCACCACAGATGGCTCTAAGCTCACCCTCAACAGCATGTACCTCAAATACAACTCCCGTATAATACGCCAGTCCTCTTACAATACCGGCGTCAAATTCACAATAATCCTTTACTCCCATTGTTTCTAAGTAATCAAATACAAGCATTACATTTTTATACGCATAAAACTCCTTATTCTCCTTCGTTATTAGCTTAGGAATATCTGGTATTGAGTTACAATTCATAAAATTCAGAATTTTAGTGACTGTCTCTTTGTTTGTGACTTGCTCAGTAAGTAGTTTTTCAAATGTGTCTTCAGGAAGTTTTGCCTTCTTATCTAACAGTGTATACAAACTTTCCAGCTTATTTTCAGCTATCCCTATACTTCTCAAAAATACAGCGAGCAACTTCCTGCTTGATATTTTTACCTTAATATCCTTAGGCGTCAGACCAATCTCGCGAAGATAATCAATCGTTGTTAAAATCACCTCGGCGTCGGCGAGGACGTCATCGACGCCGATTATGTCGATGTTCCACTGGAAAAACTCACGAAGTCGGCCTTTTTGTGGGCGTTCGGCCCGGAACAATCGTGGGACCGAAAACCACTTTATAGGCTTGGGCAGGGAACTGATTTGCTGGTTCACCATTCTGGCTAAAGTAGGTGTAATCTCCGGCCTTAGTGCCAGCTCTCTGCCGCCGCGGTCTTCGAGCGAGAAAAGCTGCTCGACTATTTCGTCGCCGCTTTTTATCTGAAACATTTTTAGGTACTCGAATATCGGACCGTCGTATTCTTCAAAGCCATTGCGGACAGAGACCCTCTTCCAGCCGTCGATTATCCAGTTTCGGCGGGCCATATCCGGCGGATAAAAATCCCTTGTCCCTTTTACCGGCGGTATCTTCATTGCTTTCTCTTTTTCTTTGCCTTTTGTTTTTCGGTTCTTTTATTGTCGAATTTTATCTTTATATACTCTTCCATTTGCCTGGTGCTGGTAAAGTGCAGCTCGAAGTCATATTCGCCCTCAACATAATCACAGTCCTTGTGACTATACTGCCTGCAAATCCTCGGCCTTTTATTGTAAATCCTGCAGTGATGGCCTTTTTCAGAGAGGTACCTGCACTTGTTCTTTATGTTGATATACCAATCGCCGTCCTCTACGAACACCGTTATATCTTTATGGCACAGAAACCATCTTATATCATCGTAGTCTCCCTTATCCTCCGGCGTATCAATCGGCAGTGCAAAATACCTGCAGCACAGTCCCGTACACATATCACACTGATTCTTTTTGGCCATTGTAACAAACTCCAAATACACTAAAATGTTAAACGACATAAACTATAAGCTATTCACTAACCGCCGTCAAGAAATGCAGACTGGGAAGTGCACACCTTGTCGATGCAACTGTCCCAAAAATTTATAAGATTAGGGCCGAAACAACCCGAGGTTTTAAGGCCTGGGCCAAGCTGTTGGCTCATTGTTACTTATCTTAGCTTCTGTGAAGTACTGATGGGATATGTGATTTGCGAAAAGTGGCTTGACAGCCCTGATTTGCGAGCAACCCTGAAAAAAAAATCACGCAGTTTGCCGGACAGATTATGTCAAAAAAAGCATTGACTTAACTATCCTATATATGTTAAAATAAGCAAAGTTAGGAGACTCGACACCATGGTCAAATGGTAAATTAACGGAACAGAAAGTGGGTTTTGCGCATCTTACGGTAAGTGTCCGATAATAGGCTCAAAAGCTATAAGTGTCTAAAGTGAATAGACTTAACAATTTTCGGTTCCTCAACTGCTGAGTAGCTCAGTAACGAAGGCTGATATGCTTGAAGATAAATCACTAAAACAGAGTTCCAAGCAGAAGACGGGCACACACGAATTACGCCAGGGCTCACGTCGACAGAAAACGGGCTCACATCCTCCTCAGAGCAGTGTGGGCATCGTAAAAGGGCCAAGCAAGCCGGTCGGCCGTACTCTATTCTGCCGCCATGAGATGAAATATCACATCAACGAGTCAAAGGCGGCGGCGATTGCGCAGTTTATCCGGCCATACTTGCAGTCGGACCGTTACTGTAAATTACGGCGAGGCAGAGCCTATCCGATTGTCAGTCTCTATTTAGACTCAGCGAATTTGCTGCTGTGCCGACAAAGCCTGAGGGGGCACAAGAATCGCTTCAAGCTGCGGATCCGCAGTTATACCGACGAACCGGATTATCCCCGCTTTTTCGAGATCAAACGCCGGATGAACACTATTATTATCAAAAACCGAGCCCGGGTTATGCATCGCGATGTAGCGACTTTGCTTTCAGGCTCGTCTCTACCACCGCAAGATTATAGTACGGACGAGGAGATGCTTAAGCAGTTCCAGTTGCATATGAAGAGCATTAATGCCAGACCTATGATACTAATCCGCTACATGCGGCAGGCGTATGAAGACGATTCACATAACAGGGTGAGGGTAACCTTTGACCGAGAGCTGTGCTATAATGTCACCAGTGGGCCCGATGTATTGCTTAACAGCCGAGGCTGGCAGCACCATCCCTTATCCATTGGCGGCGTGATTCTGGAGATTAAGTTTACCGCTCGTTACCCGCCGTGGTTAAGCCGAATGGTCGAGTATTTCGACCTTCGCCAGGAATCAATTTCGAAATATACCACTTCAATAAAAGAGGCTTGTTCGAGGGGGTTCTGTGCGCCCCAATTATCGGTGTAGTAATTATGGATAGAATTGCGGAAAGTTTTTGGCGATTAGAAGAAACGCCCTTTGCAGGAGGTGTCTTTAGCCCCGAAGACATGCTTTTGTCACTGTTGCTGGCGTTTGTTCTGGGGCAGGTTCTGGCCTGGGTTTATTACTTCACTCATAGCGGTCTATCCTACTCAAGGTCCTTCGTGCAAGCGCTGATTCTAATAACTGTCGTGGTGGCAATGGTTATGGGTGTCATCGGTACCAGTATAGTTATCGCTGTTGGGCTGATGGGTGCCTTAGCGATTATACGTTTCCGCAACATTATCAAGGACACTCGTGATATAGCTTTTATTTTCTGTGCGCTTGTCATCGGTATGGCAACCGGCTTTCACCGATACACCACTGCCATTATGGGCACCGCTATTCTAAGTTTGATAGTACTATACATGTATGTGACCGGCTTCGGCACGCATGAGCCTCACAACGGCTTCTTACGGTTTACTCTTAGAGGCCATATTGACCCTAAACACCCAATTCCGGGCATCTTGAAGCGTTTCTGCGGTAACTTCACGCTCATATCGTCGCAAGAGAGCGGCTTTGGCAGCCCCGCGGTTGAGTATGCTTACCAGCTGATGATACGAAATGCGGCAAAAAATGAGCTGATGCTGTCCGAACTGAAAAAAGTCGAGGGTATCGAGAATATCAGCCTGACAATGCAGGAGCAGTTGCTGGAGGTTTAGAGCGGGTATGAAAAAAATAAGCTCGCAAAGTTATCGAAGAAGTCGCTTGTATCTGCGTTTTCTGCCTGTGCTGGTGTGGGTGGGGGCCGTGTTGTGCGTGGTCGGGCTGTTTCATCGCCGGACAGCACGCTTTGAAATCGTAGGCATAGCTCAACCGCAGGTGCGTCAAGTTGCTGCCACCTGCAGGGCCCGTCTGATAAGTGTCCCCGTCCAATTGTTTGATAAAGTCAATGAGGGTGACACAGTTGCGGTGCTCAGTGTGGTACTCGATGATGAGCGCATAGATGCCGAACTTCAGACTATCGCAGCAGACATGAATCACGTAGAGGCGCAGTTAACCGAACTGCGTAATAACTATGTAGCTGAAATAGTCAATCGGGAATCCGAGTGGTGGGCTGAAATGCGTGCATTTACGGCCGATGTAATGGCGGTCCAGCAACGCATTGCTGATGCTAATGCAGTGCTTGAAAATGACCAGGCAATGCTGGAAAACATGCAACAGGGAATCACAAGCTTTACCATTGAGAATCAGGCTGCTTTGGGAACGGACATTGCCTTATATAATCAGCTGCGAACAATGAAGGCAAAACGCGACACGCTGGTGAAGAAGATTGGGCGGGATAAGGGGGTGCTGGGCAAATATCAGAAGGATTTTGAAGATGCAAATGACCGGCGAGAAAAATACAAGAAATATCGTCCCATTGCCGGTACCAAAAACGAGGACGCTCGACGCGTTATAGACCTGGCGAAGGAGGCTTTAGAGAGGCGGAGGGCTGAATTGAGGGCAAGACGCGAGCAGCTCGTTTTAACGGCTCCATGCGACGGCTATGTCAGCGACATTCTGGGCAGGGTTGGTGAGGCTGTTATGCAGGGTGTAGAGATACTGAGTATCGCAGAAGAGAAGCCCCACGTGATAATTGCCTATGCCAGTGAAGCTGTGGTGGGCCAAATTGAGATAGGGAAACTTGTCGAACTTGTCAAAGACAGCAAGCCGGAACAGATTGCACGGTCTGAGGTGACATACATTGGTCCGAGGGTTGAGCAAATGCCGATACGGTTGTGGCGAAATCCCAACTTCCCTCAGTGGGGGCGGCCTATGCTGATTGAGATTCCGCCGGGCATGAAGCTGATTCCGGGTGAGATGGTGGGTATAAGAGGGTTGTAGCCCATATCTCGTATCTCGTGAACCCCGTTAGAAATTCTGTCACGAGGATAATGTGACATAAAACGTCCGATTTTCTAACGGGGTGAAGCCTTTCGGCTTGGCTCAGGGTAAACTGTGAAGCGTATCTCGCATCTCGCTTCACTCATCAAGCCATTCAGATAACAGCTATTCGACAGATGGACATTGATAATTAGCGGCGCGACGGCCCCAGTTTTTTCAATAACAGCTCAAGCGTCTCTGCTATGTCAAGTTTCTCGACCTCGGCTTTCTCGAACTCACCTTTCTCGATCTTGGTTTTCTCAATCTCCGGGGTAGTAAATTCCGTCTCATCAAGCAGCTTTTTCTCGCTTTCTGAAAGTGCAGGCTCGGTAACAATTTTGGTAGTTATAAATATGATCAGCTCGTTGATTGCTACCGATTCGGTTTCAGAGGTGAACAGGCCTCCCACAATGGGCATATCGCTAAGCACCGGCACTCTGGCAATGTCTTTCGTAGTCTGTCTTTTGCGGAGGCCGCCTATTACGATAGTCTGGCCATCCTTTATCATGGCTACTGTATCCACGCGGCGGGCGTCAATAGTCGGTACACCTCGAAAATCCTGGCCTACCAGCACACTAAATTCGGGTTCAATATGCAATCTCAGCATCCCATCCCTGGCGATATGCGGAGTAACCTTAAGGTCAACGCCGACATTCTTAAATGCCGTAAAAGTTATGGGGTCTTCCCTGCCTACCTGCCTGTACTCCCTATAGGGTATTTCGCGTACGATCTCGAATTTGGCAGTTTCATTATCGAGTACGAGAATTCGTGGATTGGCAAGAAGCCTGGCCTCAATTTGACTGTGGAGAATGGTCAACGCCAGGTCTAAATCGACCGCATCGTTTAGAACACTGAAGCTCAGCGTGCCGCCTGTGATACGGTCGAATGAGCCGCCCACAAAGGGTTTCCTGCGCCAGTTAGTCATCATTGGCTGAGGTATGTCATACGTGGTTTCAGTCTCAATTCTCCTGGGATCTTCAGTCCACTGTTCTTCGATCCTTTCATAAACAGGGGTAATATTATCAGCAAGGTTGGGGACCCAAACCCCGTTGGGATCAGGATAGCCTATATCAGGAGGATTATCAACCGCCATCCACCTCATGTCTGTTCTTTTTTGTTTGTAATAGCTTTTCCTTGGTTCAACTACAGTTATCTGTTGCTGGCCCGCGGGGAGGATTGTGTCCGCGGTGTAGGGTGCATTGCGGCCGATGTGCCACTGTGGTGTTAATTGGAAGCCTTCCCTGGTGGTTACATCATAGATTCTTACCTCGACCAGTACCTGTGAGGTTATGCGGTCTACCTGCTCGATAAACTTGTCTATGGGTTTGATTTTGTCTTCGGTATCCGTAACCATTATATGGCTGGTGCCTTTGTTGAAGCCTATTTCGGCCTTGCCTGAAACGAATTTCTTCAAAGCTTCATACACTTCGTTAGCATCTGCATAAGTGATTTTATAAATTCTCGTGACTTGCTGCTCTTTTAGTTCAGCCATCTCGGGAAGCGGAAAAACCCTGACCATATTTTCAGTGGCTATGTACGTATAATTATATACGGCAAGAATGTTGGTCAGGGCTTCTTCGAGAGGGATGTCGGTTACTTTGACTGTAACATTGCCGGTAACCTTAGGGCTTTTGATAATGTCAATGTTCGCCTGGTCGGCCAAATCCATCAGTACTTTGTCGATGGGTGAGTCTATGCAACTGTACGTAACCCTTGTTCGCAGCTTCTCCCTCGCCGTATTTGAAGCCGTCTGTTCGCCCTGGATAGAAAACTGCTCGGCACCGACGGTTAGAGGCGAGACAAATAACAGAATCATCAAGAATCCAAAAATACCATTTCGACAATACTTTTCTATTTTTTCATGCATGGCAACTTCTTTCCTAACATAGTATTTGCCAGCCGTAGCGTTTACAATACGGCCGTTTGTCTGCAGTCGCAAGAAAGAGACTGCACCAAAGATATCAACCTGACATTCCGAAAAAACGGGGGTTTCATCACCACTGGTGCACCCCTTGCTCTGTTTCCTCAATTAACCTAAATAAATTGTAGCACATCCGGCGTTGCGATTCAAGAAAAATCCGCCCACGGAGTGGGTGTGGCGTGCCAAATAAGAAGATTTTTATTCATAATGGGCTGTTATTACATATCAAAAAATGGTATTATGGGACAGTGCGGTGGGTTTTGTACATGGCAGAGGCCCGCCAGAGGTATGGTGGGGTAAGGTTTTTTTGATGAAGCAGAGTACCGAACTGGTTAAATGGTAACTGGTTAAATGATTACCAATCACAAATTACCAATCACCAATTACCAATTACCAATCACCAATTACCAATTACCAATCACCAATTACCAATATGGAAAGGGTGTCTAAAATAAAAGTTACAAGCAAAATCGTGTTCCTTCTATTGACATGCAGCGGCCTGGCATTTTGCGACTTGTTACAAGATGGAGGCGCCGCCGGTCGTGCTGCTGGTAATGACCCGCCTGCAGAAGTTCTCGTTTATCGTGGAATGAGTGACGCTTCTGCGGCGGTTGCTGTCGATGAAGAGATGTTCATCGTGGCCGATGATGAGAACAACGTGTTGAGGGTTTACAAAATCAATGGGTCTCGCCTACCTGTTTTCTGCTACGATTTGACACAGTTTCTTAATATTGACCCGGAACACCCGGAGGCTGACATCGAGGGGGCAACGATAATCGGCGATACCATCTATTGGATCAGCTCGCACGGTAGAAACAAGGATGGGAAAATGCGGGCGAACCGATATCGTTTTTTTGCCACGTCAGTTAAGGTCGAAAATGGGAACGTTACTATCCGCCCCGTAGGTATCCCGTGCCAAACCCTCATCCACGGTCTGCTTAAAACCAGGTCTGCACGCCAGCTGGGATTGGGTCGGGTCACCAGGTTTGATGCACCGAACCTTACAAAACGAGAGCGCAAAAGTCTTGCGCCCAAAAAATATGGGCTTAATATTGAGGGACTTTGTGCTTCGCCCGACGGTAAGACAATCTACATTGGATTCAGGAACCCCCGCCCCTTTGACAGAGTAAGCTTCCGCGCAAAAGCGCTTGTCGTCGCCCTGAATAATCCTAAGCAGGTAATTGAAAGGGGAAATCCAGCAATTTTCGGTGACCCGCTCTTGTGGGATTTGGGAGGTCTGGGAATAAGAAGCATGGAGTATTCTGATTTTCATAAGGCATTTTTTATCATCGCCGGCCCGCATAACGAGAAGCCCGGATTCACCTTATATCGCTGGTCGGGGGAAAAAGACAGACCGCCAGTCCTGGTGCGGGAATTAAGGCCAGATAAAAGCAGTTTTAGCCCTGAGGCACTGGTTGGCTTCAAAAATTCGGGCAAGTTTTTGCTGCTCAGTGATGATGGCAGCCTGGTTATCAATGTCTCTTCTCCTGGTGAATGCGAGCAGGGAAGATTGAATGAGGACGGAACGTGTTTGAACAAGTACCTGTCTGACCAAAACAAAAAATATTTTAGGGGGATTTGGCTGACGCCGTAGCACTGCCGGGGAGGTGAGCTTAACAGACCCGCCTGTTAGAAGCGTGCAATCCGGATCCGGCATTATCGGCAAGCTCGCAGCTGAGCTTAGTTTCCATAATATTTTCCTTCTTCTCTTGCCGACATAGAGGCTACCGCTTCCTGCACAGCTGACTTTGGCAGGGTAAAGCAGAGACAGTTTCCTTGGCCGTCGCCGCTTTCAATCCATATGCATCCACCGTGCATTTCCAGTAATTCCCTGGCTATCGGCAGGCCCAGAGCTGATTCTTCTTCCCTGCCGGGATGCAGCTTCATTCTAATCTGTGTGAAGCGATTGAAACTCTTGACTATCCTGCTACTTTCAATAGCCGGGCCGTCGTCTTCTACCACCACCATAACTTCATTGCCAATATCTTCTGCTCGCACACTGATATGACCATTTGAAGGAGTTGACTTTATTGCATTGTTAATAAGATTCCATAACGCCTGCGTTATCCTGCTACGATTTGCCTCGATAGCAAGCTCAGAATCGGGCATAAAGCTTTTTAGTTCAATGTGTCTTTCCTCTGCAAGCGGTGATAGGGCTTCTACAACATCTGAAATGACGGAGCAAAGACTAAGTTCAGCGAACTGGAGCTTCATTTTGCCCGCCTCAAGTTGTGAGATGTCAAGAAATTCACTAACAATCCTTCTGAACCCGTTAATCCCCTTCTCGGCGTGATCGAGATTTTCCTGCAGCTCGGGACTAATTTTGCCCTGAGCACCTGTCATAGCGTCGGAGACAATATTCTTGAACTCATCCGCCAACGTCATTAATTGCCGGCAAACGGTGATAGCAAACTCATTTTTTAGCTGATTTTGCTTCTTCAATTGCAGATTTGCGCTTCTAAGCTCATTCTCTACCTGCATGCGTTCTGAAATATCGCGAGCCACTCCACCAACCGCAATCTCTTTTCCGTTTGAGTCTTTAATGATTGACCTGGAAAGAGAAACCGGAAACACGCTGTCGTCTTTTCGCCTGTGGTAAAACCCAACCTGCCGGGTGCTTCCAGTAACCCCGAAAACGCTTCTGGTATTCTGGCTTTGAGTTTTTCCAATCCAGAGAATATTGCTGTCTTTTCCGATTATCTCTTCCTTACTGTATCCGTAGGTTTTACAGAATGCTCTGTTGACGAAGATAATCTTGCCCTCGAGATCGGTAATATAGACACTATCGGCGGTGCTCATAATAGCACCTGACAGCAATTGGAGCTGTTCTTTTATTTTCTTGTGTCTGACGGCATTTTCGATTGTGATTGGAACAGTTTTAAGATAGTTTTGTTCGAGGTCCTTTATGAGATAATCGTAAGCGCCTTCCTTCCAGGCTTTGACAGCAATTTCCTCATCACCGGCCCCGGTGGCAAATATGATGGATGTATTCTTCGCCAAATTCACGATATCAAATGCTGTGCCATCTCCGAGTGAGTAATCAGCGATTATAATATCAAATCGATCGCGGCCCAATATACTCTTGGCCTCTGAAACAGACCCGGCCACGGTGCAATCGTATGGAAGCTCTTTATCTTGCACCATTCGCATAAAGGCCATTTGATCGAGTTTATCGTCCTCAATCAGCAAAATTTTATATCTTGTATTTTCGATGATTTTACCCCCCATTTGGTAGCTCACTTAAAGTCCAATACATATTAAGTGTTCTCATTGCTTCCACAAACTTTTTATAATCGGGAGGCTTGACAATATAACCAGCAACGCTGAACTTAAAGCTCTCAATTTTATCCTGCTCCTCTCTGGAGGTAGTTAAAACTACGACCGGAATTTGTTTCAATTCGTCGTCAGCTTTTGCGATTTTCAGAAATTCAATCCCGTTCATCCTCGGCATATTCAAATCCAGAAGAATAACACATGGCTTCTGATTGCCTTGTCCTCTTAAATGCTCCAGAGCTTCTTCGCCGTTGACTTTATGAACCAGCTGATTTGTTGCGTTGATGTCCTTAAGCGCACGTTTGACGGTCATTGCGTCCACGCTATTGTCTTCAATAAGCAATACTGGTTTCGAGTTTCGCATCTTTAATCTCCAATTTTTCCTTCGGTAACGTGAAAAAGAATGTGGCGCCGTTACCAACTTCGGATTCCACCCAAATCTTACTACCATACATTTCAATAATTTTCTTTACCACCGTAAGGCCGATACCGGTGCTTTCAAACTCATCTCGCGGCGATAGTGTCTGGAACATCTGGAAGATTTTTTCGAAGTGCTTTTCTTTAATCCCGGGCCCGTTATCAGAGACGCTGAACTTCCAGAAAGCGTCCTCTTCGACACAGCCGATTCTTATCTGGCCTTGTGGTTTGTCCATATATTTTACGGCGTTGCTCAGCAGATTCTGGAAAACCTGCATAATGCGGGTCTCTTCACATTCAACTACCGGCAGTTCATTCTCGACAGTAATTTCAATGTTTTCCGGCGGAGCAACCATATCAATAACCTGTGGAACAAGTTCCGAGAGATTCACATGAACCTGTTTTTCTTTAACACGTCCAACTCTCGAATATTGAAGCACACCATCAATCAGGTTGTGCATTCGCTGCACCTGCCGGGAAAGCAAATTTATTTGCTCTCTGCCGTTCTCATCGAGCTTATCCATATAATCAGTTGCTAACCAATCCGCCAGCGTTTTGATTCCTCGCAGCGGTGCCTTCAAATCGTGCGAGATAACATAGGCAAAATCCTTTAATTCCTCATTAGCACTTTTCACTTCCTCCAGAAGCTGGGCCTGGCGCTCTTCCGCTTGCTTACGGTCGGTAACATCGCGCGCAACCGCTATTATGTGGTTTTCTTTCTCCTGACTTACGTACTTCAGACTTGTTTCCACGTAGAATGTCGTTGCATCCTTGCGTCTATGCTGGCCTTGTATAACTAAATCTGCCTTGAGTTTGAGTTCTTCTATTTGCTCCTGCCAGGAAGAATCGCCAGGTATGGACTCCTCGATGTCTTTAACGGTCATATTGAGCAATTCTTCTCGCGTATATCCCAAACTGACACAGGCTCTGTCGTTTACATCGAGGAAACGGCCCCATTCCGGTTCTATTACAAAAATAGTGTCATTTGACCTGTCTATTAGATCTCGAAATAATCGCAGCGTCTCTGCCGCCTTTTTGCGTTCTGCAGTTCTGCCCAGCCGCTCAGCAACCGCATCTAACAAATCACGTTCTTCTTGAAGGAACGGGTCTTGGCCGCTTTCTGCTTCTTCTGCAAGGTAGTAAACCTCAATAGCTCCTGCCTTTTCTCCGCGTACCATGATCTGGGCATACTGACTCAATTCACTTTTTTCGAAATTATCTGTTTTGTATGTTACTCCCTCTAAAGTGATTCTTACACAAGTGATATCAGGATACTGATATGCGTTACGAATCAGCCCGGCCGTTTCCTGAAATATCTGCTCCAATGGAATCTTCTGCTTCTCAATAAGCTTGGACAGCCCATAAAGACAATTAAGATGTTTAATGCGATCTCGTAATTTGCTCTGGTCCAACGGGCGATTCGCAATTTCCGCTTCGAGTTTTAAGTTGGCGGATGATAATTCTGCTGTGAGCTTCTGGACCTTTTCTTCAAGGCGTGTATGGCTTCTACGCAATTCTTCGGCTTCTAACTTAGCCTTTCCTATTTCTTCCTTCCGTAGCTTGAGTTTTGTGACAGGGTTGGAAGTAATTCTATAGTAAAAATATCCAAGAACAACTGCTGCCAGGATGGCGACAAAAGCACTCTGAATAACATCATTTTTGAGGTTCTTTTGTGCCAGCCAGAAAACAGTAATAATTACTGCGACGAATATTACCGCCAAGGCAATCTTTTTAATCGTATTTTTTATATCCATTTCTTACTCGCTCTGTGTTGGTAACTGGTAAATGGTAACTGGTATATTCGAATAACCAATAACCAATTTCCGGCTTTACCGAACACTGGTCCGATTTATATATTGTTCCCATTTAGCTTTCACGATTCCGCCCAACTCCATTAGATCAAAGGGCTTTTTAATATAGTCATCAACTCCTACGTCAAACGCCTGGTCTAAATCAGCTATGACCCCTTTTCCTGTCAACATAAACACAGGTATATGCTCTGTTCTTCTATCGTGCTTAAGCTCAGAGAGTACTTCCAACCCATCCGTCCCCGGCATCATCCAATCTAATAAAATAAGTTTGGGTCTCTTTTGGCGTGCGAGTTCAAGCCCGGTTGGTCCGTCTTCAGCCAGATAAACCTTAAATCCATACAGTTTCAGGTTGTATTTCAGCACCATCCGGACAACCTCATCGTCGTCAACTACCAAAACAGAAATCCATTTACTCACCGTATAGACCCTTTCTAAGCTTCTATGGAGCTTGGACCCAAATCCGGCAACTTAGCCGGATTTTGCCGAAGGCGAATTTCCCTGTGTCTTTCGGGAGAACATCTTTGGGTCTCGAAGTTAAAATCCCCATACACAGAAGATTTTAAGTTTATTTATTTGTTCAAGAAGATTATCGGCATACGAAAACGGTGATTTAACAAAAATTGTCTTTCCTGGCACAATATTACGAATTTCCCGCATAAGTAGCAGTCGAAGTATGCTTGAGAAAAAAAGCTCGCCAAAATCATTGAGGCAACTTTTCGACAAACATGTTACAATCCATAGAAACGTTAGAAGCTGTCCTGTAGGGCTTTATTATGCAAAGAGGAATCGCAACATTTACTCTGGATTATGGTACCTGCCCCAGGTGGTTATTTGCGAAGATGGTCAAATTAGGCCGAGAAATGACCAGGGTCCTGGTGGCTGAGTTTGGCCCGGATGAGTTCGTCCGCAGGGTCGCAGACCCGGTCTGGTTCCAGTCGTTAGGCACAGTCCTGGCATTTGACTGGAACGCGTCTGGTCTGACCACGATATTGACTGCTGCTTTGAAAGAGGCGATTCGCAGCCGCGAAAAAGACCTGGGTATCTTCATCTGCGGCGGAAAAGGCAGAACCTCACGCAAGACCCCGCAAGAAATTGCCGGTTGGGCGGATAAACTGAGTTTACCGGGTGAGTGTGCCGAGAATCTGGTCTATAATTCCCGGATGAGTGCTAAGGTGGACAACTCGCTCGTCCAGGACGGCTATCAGATTTATCACCACAGCTTTTTCTTTTCGAGAAATGGTAGTTGGGCGGTGGTCCAGCAGGGGATGAACCAAATTAATGTGTCTGCTCGTCGTTATCATTGGTTTTCTGAGAACATTGAAGATCTTGTCTGTGAGCCTCATACGGGTATCGTCAGCGCGGCAAAACGGCAGCCGTCATTGAATCTTACTGCGCGAGATAGTGAAAACACCAGAGAGTTGAGCGTAGAATTTGCTTCGTCAGGATATCGCTCACTGATGAAAGACATTGAAATTCTACGGAAACACTCATCTAATCTCAGTAAAATGGTCAGCCTGAAACACAAAGGCCAACAACTCACCCTGTTACAATTGGAGGACACTGAATTTAAGGCCCATCCGGTGGTCTGTGAAGATTTTTCCCGGAGTCGTTATTTGGAGAAGATCCTTCACAAGCTCTGCGACAGGCAGCCGGAAAATTATGAACGACTGCTGGCTGTTAAAGGGGTGGGGCCGAAGACGATTCGAGCCCTGGCTTTGGTCGCAGAGGTGATTTATGGGGCCGAGCCTTCCTATGAGGACCCAGCCCGGTATTCCTTTGCCCACGGCGGCAAAGATGGAACGCCATACGGTATCGACCGGGACACATACGACAACACCATTTCGATGATGGCAGAAGCCGTCCGACGCAGTCACATTAGCGCTTACGAAAAAGACAGGGCAATTAGCAGACTCACAACTCGCAGGTAAAAATTGTTGTCCCTTACTCAGAATCGTGTCTTAATAATGTGCTTCGAAGGGTGTCTGTAAATGACCTTCGGATTGATGGTGAGGAGGAAAGGTCTAAATGTTCGCAAAATTGGTTGGAATTGGAGAGGTGATTCGGGTATTATGAGGACGGATGTGTCTTAGGTTTAATAGATGAATTATGAAGGAGGCCGCTGATGAGACGTATCAGGCGCCGAGATTTTGTGAAGGGTTCGGTGGCAGCCAGCGTCGCGCTGGTATTGCCATTCTCCCGCGTGCGAGGGGCAAATGACGACATTCGTGTAGCGGTGGTGGGTATCCGTAACCAGGGCAGTAATCACATCAACTGGTTCCGGAAAATCCCCGGTGTCCGCGTGGTGGCGATTTGCGATGCAGATAAAAGTTTTCTGGAGCGCGAAGAGAAAAAATTCAGAGACCACAATGAAAAGGTTGATACATACGTCGACTACCGCAAATTGCTGGAGGACAAGAACATCGACGCAATCATTACTGCCACGCCGAATCACTGGCATGCGCTGGTTACGGTCTGGGGGTGTCAGGCAGGCAAGGACGTATATGTTGAAAAGCCGGTCTCACATAATATCTGGGAAGGTAGGAAAATGGTCGAGGCGGCCCGCAAGTATAACCGAATTGTGCAAAGCGGCACCCAGCGACGCAGTGACGAGGGACTACAGGAGGCAATCGAATATGTTCAGCAGGGAAATCTCGGCAAAATTGTTATTGTATACGGCATTGTCTATGTTCGACGCGGCAGTATCGGAAAGGTGGATGGGCCGCAGCCGATTCCGAAATCAGTCGATTATAACCTCTGGTGTGGTCCAGCTCCTATGAAACCTTTGATGCGCAAGAATTTGCATTATGACTGGCACTGGGTCTGGCCTACCGGCAACGGCGACCTGGGCAACAATGGAATTCATTTTACGGATATCTGTCGATGGTTCCTGGACAAAAATGCCCTGCCACCACAGGTGATGAGCATCGGCGGACGGTTCGGGTATATTGATGATGGTCAGACGGCCAACACACAGATTGTGCTGCTGGACTACAAGCCGGCCCCCATCATCTTTGAAATGCGCGGCCTGCCGAGAGCGAAAGGTGACTCGGCGATGGATGCCTTTCGGGGAACTCGGGCCGGTGTTGTAGTTCAATGCGAAGATGGTTACTTCGTGGGCGGCTGGGCGTATGACAACGACGGTAAAAAAATAAAGCAGTTCAAGCGCACCGGCGGCAGCGGACACCACGCCAACTTTATTAAGGCCGTTCGCAGCCGCAAAGTCAGCGATCTAAATGCCGACATCCTCGAAGGCCATCTTTCCAGCGCTCTCTGCCACATGGGCAACGTCTCCTACCGGCTCGGCAAGGAAACCTCACGTGAGATGGTCTGCGAAGTCATCAAGGGAAATAAGGAAATGGTGGATTCTTTCGAGCGTTTTCAGGAGCACTTGCTGGTCAATGGAGTGGATGTTAAAGCGACGCCCAGGATTCTCGGGCCGTGGCTTAAGATGGATACTGATAACGAGAGATTTGTCGGGGAGTTCAGCGAACAGGCAAACGAACTTGTGAAGCGCAAATACCGTGAGCCGTTCGTTGTACCGGAGCAGGTGTAATTAGACATTTATATTAGGAGCTGCCTTGTGGCTGACCCATCCATGGCTTCAAAGCTCGAAAAGCGTCTCCCGTGGTGGCGTTCGCTTGGTCCAGCCCTCATCACCGCCTGTGTAGTGATGGGGCCGGGTAGCCTGCTGATCAGCGCTAATATCGGAGCCAATCACAGATACGAATTGCTGTGGCTGCTGGTCTCGACCGGGGTTCTCATGGGCACGTACATGACTATGGGTGCGAGAATTGGTGTTGTGGGTGGTGCGACACCCTGCACGCTGGTCGCTCGCAGGCTGGGCCGGCCTATCGCCGCTATAATCGGCATTAATCTCTGCCTCATCTGCACCACTTTCCAATTCTCGAATAATCTGGCGGTCGCCGCCGCTGCTGAGACACTTGTCCCTAAGCTCAATACCCACTGGGTGCTGTTGGGACTAAACGGCCTAATTATCGTCTTCCTGTTCTTGGCTACGCAAATCTATCGCTTCCTCGAACGCACAATGAAGGTTATGGTGGGCGTGATGCTTCTTTGCTTTGTCATCAACCTGGTCATAGCAGGTCCCAGCTTGCTTGGCATAATAAAGGGCCTTATCCCGAGTTGGCCGGAAGGGCTGTCATTGGGTGTCCCTAAGAAAATCGATGGAGCCATCAAGGACCCAATGATACTTATCGCCTCGCTGCTCGGAACGACCTTCTCGGTAGCGGCTGCATTCTACCAAGGGAACTTGGTGCGGGAGAAAGGCTGGACCATCAAGGAATACACCCATGGAATTGGTGACTCAATTGCCGGCGTGGGTGTCCTTACAGGCATCAGTGCAATCATATTGATTACCGCCGCAACAGTCATTCCCGGCAAACCGGCGGAGAACATCGGCACGCTGGCCCAGTCTCTGCAACCGCTGCTTGGGTCTACTGCACACGTGTTCTTTTGCATCGGCCTATTGGCCGTGGCGATGAACCCATTCCTCATCAATGCGATCATCGGCGGCAGTATCCTGGCCGATGGCATTGGTCGAGCACCGAAGCTCAGTGACCCGTGGCCTCGACGTTTCACGGTCGTGGTATTACTGGTTGGTATGGTCGTAGCGATACTGGCGCTGAGAACCGGCCAGAAACCAGTCAAGCTCATCATCTTCGGCCAGGCATTGACGGTAATCGGCAATCCACTTATGGCTGCCACGATGCTCTGGCTGGCAAACCGAAAGGATATTATGGGAGAGCGCCGCAACAGAATTGTCCTGAATATTCTCGGTGGGCTGGGCTTGCTGGTTGTGATAATAATGGCCGTGCGGGTCTTATTCCTTGTAATTCTCAAGTTGAGCTGAACAACGGCGTTAAACTAAGAAGAGAAGATTGCCTATGATAGATATATCTGCAATAGACGAACGCGGCCTGGAGGATATTCTCAGCGAGCCCACTGAGGCCACAAAAAGAGTAATCGCCGATTTGAAAGGTGACATTGTCGTTTTAGGAGCAGGTGGTAAGATAGGGCCGACACTGGCGATGATGCTCAAAAAAGCATCGAGCGGCAAGAATATTTATGCAGTCTCGCGATTTAGTGATAAGGCGGTCAAGACCAGATTGGAGGATGCAGGGATTAAGACTATCGAGGCAGATCTCCTGGATGACTCCGAATATTGGCGATTACCCGACGTGAAAAATGTATTCTATCTGGTTGGCATGAAATTCGGCGTCACGGACAATCAGCCGTTAACGTGGGCGTTAAACAGCTTTGTACCGGGCCTGGTAGCACGGCATTATAAAAATGCGCGAATTGTGGTCTTTTCCACCGGCAACGTTTATCCTTTTGTCGATATCAACAGTGGCGGAGCAGGAGAAGAAACTTTCCCCGCACCGGTAGGCGAATATGCCCAGTCGTGCCTCGGCAGAGAACGGATGTTCCAGTATTTCTCTCAGCTTTATAACACGCCGGTGAGCATTGTCAGACTCAATTACGCCAACGAGCCTCGATATGGGATTATTGTTGACCTTACCCTGAAAATATTGAACGATGAACCTATCGATCTGACTATGGGCGCCGTTAATCTCATCGGCGCCAGAGATGCTAATGACTATATCATCCAGGCCATCAGTCTGGCAAAATCGCCACCGGCTATTCTTAATGTCACTGGCCCGGATACAGTGCCAATTCGTCAGCTGGCCCGGCAAATTGGCAAAGAGCTTGATAAAGAACCGAAATTTGTATCCCAGGAGGCGCAGACAGCCCTGCTTTCGAACGCGTCTTATTGTTTCAGCCTGTTTGGCTATCCGAAGACAACGCTTGAGGAAATGGTGTCTCTGATAGTGAAATGGGTGGCATCAGGCAAAAGGGTCTTAAACAAACCGACAAAATACGATATACGTGATGGCAAGTTCTAATTGCGGTCTTTTTTATGGTGAACTCGGATATCATCAATAAACTTCGTTCAGGTTGTGTCATTCCTGCTCATCCACTGGCTCTGCAGGCGGACAATAACATCGACGAGCGCCGTCAGAGGGCATTGACGCGCTATTATTTGGCTGCCGGTGCGGGCGGGTTGGCGGTGGGTGTACACACGACCCAGTTTGCCATCCATAATCCGAAAGTAGGCTTGTACCGGCCCGTGCTGGAGTTGGCCAGCGAGACGGCACAAGAATTTGCTACATCCACAGATTGTAACGAACCAATAATGATTGCGGGCATCGTGGGCGAGACCGACAAGGCTGTGAAAGAAGCCGAGCTGGCCCGAGAGCTGGGCTATCATCTCGGATTGCTTTGCCTTACAGCGCTAAGAGGAAAATCAGTCGACGAGCTGATAGACCACGCCCGGCAGGTGGCTAAAGTAATACCGATTATGGGATTTTACTTGCAAGAAGTGATAAGCCAAATGGTGCTGGGTGCTGGGTTCTGGAGAAAGTTCATTGAGATTGCAGGCGTGCTTGCTATAAAGATTGCGCCATTTAATAGATATCAAACCCTTGACGTGCTCGAAGCGGTTGCATATTCCGGCAGAGCTGATGAAATCGCACTATATACCGGCAACGATGACAATATAATTGTCGATTTACTCACACAATATGAGTTTAACATCAACGGTCGAACGGTATCACTTCAGATTGTCGGCGGCTTGCTCGGCCAGTGGGCTTGCTGGACGAAACGAGCGGTTGAATACCTCGCTCGCATCAGGAAAATTCGTGAAACTAAAACGCAGATACCACCGGACATGCTGACATTAGCGAGTCAATTGACGCTGGCCAATAAGGCGATTTTCGATGCTGATAATCATTTTGCCGGGTGCATTCCCGGTATATTGTACGTGTTAAAACGGCAGGGTCTTCTGGAGGAAGTGCGGACGCTCGACCAGCATGAACGACTATCGCCGGGCCAGGCCGAAAAGATAGATCAAATAATAGAAAATTATCCGCAGCTCTGCGATGATGATTTTGTCAAAGAAAATCTTGATGTATGGTTATCGTAATAAAACCAGTGTCGATGTCAAAAGTCAGGAGTAGAAAATGGAAATTTACGAAAAATCAAAATTGACGTACTGGGCTTTCCTCGCGTTAACGCTGCTGTGCCTTTGCGTTCCTTGTTCGGCTGTAGATAAGTGGGCAATTGGCACAAGCCCTGCCGACCGAATGCTTGCTGAATACTTTCGTACCGAGACTGCGAAGCTGCGTGACCAATGCTTAGCTGATGTCAAAACGCTCGATGATTGGAAAACAAAACGCGAGGTTTATCGAAGGCAATTGTTCGAGATGCTCGGCCTTGACCCGCTTCCGGAAAAAACCGACCTCAAGCCCGTCATAACCGGCAAGGTCGAGCACAACGAGTTTACTGTCGAGAATATTCATTATCAATCGCGGCCCGGCCTTTACGTAACTGGCAACCTATACATCCCGAAAGGTCTCAAAAAGCCAGCGCCGACGATTCTATACGTCTGCGGTCACTCCGTCGGTATAAAAAACGGTATCCGCTATGGTAACAAGGCTCCCTACCAGCACCACCCTGCCTGGTTCGCGCGGCATGGCTATGTGTGCTTCGTCATTGACACGGTGCATCGGGGCGAGATCGAAGGCATTCATCACGGCACGTACCGATACAAAATGTGGTGGTGGAACAGCCGGGGCTATACATCGGCCGGCCTCGAGGCATGGAACGCAATCCGCGCCCTGGATTACCTCCAGACCCGTAAAGAGGTAGACAAGGACCGCTTTGGAGTCACCGGTATCTCCGGCGGCGGCGCCTATAGCTGGTGGCTCTCCGCCATAGACGACCGTATCAAGGCCGCAGTACCCGTCGCCGGTATAACCGACCTTCAAAACCATGTTGTGGACGGCTGCGTTGAGGGACACTGCGACTGTATGTATATCGTGAACATGTATCGCTGGGATTATCCTCTCGTGGCCGCACTGGTCGCACCCCGGCCACTTCTGATTTCTAACAGCGACAAAGACACCATCTTTCCGCTGGACGGAGTCCTACGCCTGCACGAAAAAGTACGCCATATCTACAGGCTTTATAACGCCGAAAAGAACCTCGGCCTGCACATCACCGAAGGCCCCCACAAGGATACGCAGCAGACCCGAGTGCACACTTTTAGCTGGTTCAATCGCTTCCTCAAAGGTGAAAACCCATTGATAGACGAGCCGGCTGTGCCTTTTTTCCAGTGGCCACAGCTCAAGGTTTTCGACAAGCTGCCTGCTGACAACATAAACTCACGAATACAGGAATCGTTCACGCCCAAGGCATCCCCGCCGTTGGTGCCGCAATCGGCTGGCGAATGGGCAAAGCAGCGAAAAGTATGGACGAAAGCGCTTCGGGAAAAATCGTTCCGCGGCTGGCCTACCGAAGCGGATGCAGGTTCGCTCGACACCAGACAGGTACTTTCCGTCGAGCGACACGGCATCCGCTTTAGCGCGTACGATTTTACAAGCCAACCACACGTTCGTCTGCGATTGTATACTGCCCAGCGGGCCAGGCTCAACAGGACGGAAATGGTAACACTTGAGGTGCTGGATGAACAGGGATGGAAAGAATGGCTGGCTGCTATGCGAGTGGGTTTTGCCAATGAGCTTAGTGACCAGTCGCTGCCCGAGCCGGATAAGAATGCTTTCAAAAGTAAGCAGGAGTTTTTCAAAAATACTAAGCGTGTAATGGCATACTTTGCGCCACGTGGCATAGGGCCAACTGCCTGGAGCGCCGATGAGCGCAAACATACCCAAATCCGCCGGCGGTTTATGCTGCTCGGGCAGACACTTGACGGTATGAGGGTGTGGGATGTGCGACGCGCGATTCAGGCACTGCGTACAATCGATTCACTGAGCGGCAAGCCGCTTGAGCTACAAGGCAAAAAGAATATGGCCGGCATCGTTTTGTATACCTCGCTGTTCGAGCCTGACATCCTAAGGCTCGACCTGTGGCATTTGTCCCCCTCGCACCGTGATGGGCCGACATTCCTCAATGTGCTGCGGTATCTGGACATACCACAGGCCGTAGCAATGGCGGGCGAACGCAGCCAGGTACGGCTCTATCAGAAAGACGACTCTGGATGGCAGTTCCCGAGGGCCGTCGCCAAAAAATTGGGATGGCCGGAAAAGCAATTTCAAGTTATGACGATATCAACGGACTCTGAGCCATAACCTTTGACTTTGAGGTTTATTATGAGAAGACGTGAATTCCTTAAAGCGGCTGCCAGTACCGTCCTTCTGCCCTTATGGAGCTGGGCCAAGGAGACACCGCACGACCTTAAAATCACCCGCGTTGTCGGCTTTGATTTGGTTAGTGAACGCTCCAAGCTGGCCGGCAAGAATTCCCGGCGAGATGTGCACGGCAGGCGGGCTGCCGACCGAATGGTTCGGCTTTTTACGAATATGGGCCTGGAAGGAATCGGTAATTGTCGCGCAGGAAAAGCAGAACTTGCCCAACTATTAGGAAAAAATCCATTTGATTTTTACAAAAGTGAAAATCGGAGGATTATCGGCCCGTTAGGTACCGGGACGATGCCGCTGTGGGATTTGGTCGGGAAGGTTTTGAACAAGCCGGTTTACAAACTGTTAGGCGGAGCAGGTCCTGAACGGGTCCCTGTTTATGACGGGTCGATTTATTTCAGCGATTTACTTCCGGAATATAGTCACAAGCCACTCGACCGGTTCAGAGAAGAAATTGATATGGGAATGGCTATCGGGCATCGCGCTTTCAAAGTGAAAATCGGGCGAGGAGCTAAGTGGATGCCGCCAAAAGAAGGTTACGCTCGTGACGTGGAGGTCCTGAAAACCATTCGTCAACACGCGGGCCCAAAGGTCCTCATCGGAGTGGATGCCAACAACGGTTATGATCTGGCGAAGACTAAACGGCTCCTGGAGGAACTACCTGACTATAATTTCGCCTTCCTGGAAGAAATGTTCCCGGAGCAGGTTGATAAGTGTCTGGAACTTAAACGTTTTATACGCTGGCACGGCTGGAAAACCCTGGTGGCAGACGGCGAGACTCAGAGCAAGCTGGATGCTTACAAACCGTTCATTAAAGCTCGAGCAATTGATATATTCCAGGCAGATATGAATCGCTTTGGCTTTGAAGGCATCTTGACCGAGGCCGCCTGGTGTAAACCTCAGGGATTGCAAGTAGCCCCTCACAACTGGGGCTCTCTCGTGGGTTATTACATGCAGCTGCACGTTGGGCGGGCTATCACCAATTTCTATAGAGCAGAACACGATCCTCTTTCCAACGCGGTACTCATTGCGGACGGGTACGAAATCCGGGACGGCTCCTCCAGCGTCCCGGACGCACCGGGATTCGGTCTGAAAATCGACGAGGACAAGTTCGCCACGAATGTTCGAGTAAACTTCGATCTCAGGGTTTGAAATAGCTTCGGTATCTCGCCGGGGCCCCCAAATGCCGCTCATTGCGTTTGGGTTTCTCCTCCACATACCTGGCAAACCTGGAGGCCGCTGCCCTGGGACGTATAGAAAATTCGGCCATTTGACACGACCGCACCAACGCATTCTCGTACGTCCACACATGGCCCGGAAGACACCAGCTTGTTGGCGTCGGACGTATCAATCATATCCATGTTTGGGCCAATTATGTAAGGCTCTGATAAGGTAAATCGGGTGCATGCATAGCCTTTGTCAAAGATAGACAGGATTTTACCCGTCTGCTTGTCTATCAGATAGCTGGGCTTGCCGGTGGAAGCATGCGTAAAGAGAAATTTCCGGCCTATCGTGACCACATTAATCGCCTTGGCAACCGGTTCGGACTGCCATATCAAGGAGCCGTTTCGCGCGTCCAGACACCACACGTAGCGGTGGTTTGTCTTTTCGTCAGGGCGGTTGTACCCGCCCAGGTACAGACGCCCATTTTCTGCGGAAATGGTCGTGCCAGCGGTAACATAATATTCGGTCGTCAGCCAGATAACCCGGCCGGTCATTGGTTCAATCGCTGCGGTGAGGCCTTTTGCCCCGGGAAGGCCTTTTCTCGTTTTTGCCGCGTACCCGAAAAAGCAGGAGTAGTAAAGCGTCTCGCCCATCAGGCACAAACCGGCGTCGTTGCCACCTGAGCCGAACTCAGAAAAATCTATCGTCCAAACCTCCCGGCCCGTATCGATGTCCCAGGCCCGCACCAGGGGTTTTTGGTCTTTGGGGTAATAAGGGTTATTGTGGCTGTAAATCCAGCTCATTATCTCAACTCTCTCGGGCGCCTGTATTGGCGTGCCTTTTTGAACATAAGCCTTTTCAGTTCCCTGCGACGCATATTTACCCGTGCCGAAGACATAGATGGTGAGGTCCTTGTAAATAATCGGAGGCTGTTGTCGGCTCCAGCTTGGTGAGCCGGTGAAGGGAGCTTCCCACAGCAACTGTCCCGTCGCCGCATCCAGACAGCGCATACGGGACTTCTTCATCCCTGCCTGAGGAACCAACAGACGGCCCTTTGCATAAATTGGAGAGGTAAAGGAGATATGCACTCCGGGCCAATACCGCCGCCACAACAGCCGGCCGGTTTCCTGCTCGACGGCGAAGATCTGGCCCTCAGCAGTGTGGGTATACATTCGGCCCCCGCCGCATACCGGAAGGTGTTTGAACGTACCTTCGTACCGGCGAATCCACTTGATTTTGAAAGGTGGTCTTATTCCCTGGTCATTTGCATTCGTACTGGCCAGATTGCCAAAGTTGGTAAACCAATCGTATTTGGAATCGGTGAGTTTGCCGGTTAGTGGGCTTCGAATCTCCCATAGCTGCAGGTCTTTCGAAGGCAGCGGCGCCGTACCTTCCGGTCCCAGGATATACAGGTACCCATCCTCACAACCGAAGTAAATCCGTCCGTCACACACGGCAACAGGAGCCGAGATTGCTTTCCCGAAGGCAGTCTTAAACGACCATACCTTACCGCTACCGGACAGCGGCACGACGTAAAGACTTCCGTCCAGGCCACCATATACTGCCGTTTCGCGAAGAAGGATCGGTGGTGTAATAGAGGGGTACCCGCCCAGATGCTGAGTAGGTTTTCCAGGAGAATGCTTGCAGAAACCAAAATGCTCTTGCGGGCGGCAGCGGTAAACATCTTTACCACGCACGCTTACCGAACAGAAACTCAGTAGGCCAAGGCGGTTAATCTCGGTCTGTGTTCCAGAGACATAACCTGTTTTCTCTTTGTCGAGACGGAGCTGAATTATCTCGACCCGGCCTGTATTGTCTCGCCGATGCCATTGCCGATAGATTGCTCCGTCCTCACCTATGCTTATCCCTAATGTGGCCGGACGCTCTGACCCTGCATATGCCGGTACAAGCCCCATCCCCCGAAGCCTGGCGCTGCTGCCGACGTCTTCCAGGCAAATGGCTGACCCACCTGCAGGAACAACGAGCATCTTACCGTACGCCGCCAGGTTCCTTGAGCAGCAGAACTGGTCGCGCCACGTAACCCTTCCTTTTTTGTGCTTGCACCAGTCCTCGCCACTCCAGCGATTACCGTTGAAGCGCAGAATCTGCTTGACGTAGTCCCAGACCCAGCAGATTTTCCCATCCGGCTCAAGAGCATAGATTTGTGAGCCGAGCGTGGCAAAGTACACTCGGTTGTTGGCTACAACAGGTGTGCTGAAGATCGGCTCGCCACAGGCAATCTCTTTGACTACAGCTCCATTTGTCCTGTCGAGAACATAGTAGGACCCGGCCATCGTACCGAAGTGAAGGTACCGTCCCGCGATAGCCGGCGACGAAATATTGTTGCAGTTGGCCTTACCGCCGCGGGTCGGAAACTTCCATACAACGCGCAGCGTCGCAGCATCGATACAAAAGGCCGCTCCTGCTCCGTCTACCACATAGATGCGTCCATCGGCGACCAGGGGTGCGGTAAAGATAGCATCCGTCAGCGGGACCGCACCAATCAATCCAAGCGGCGTAGTTACGGTTCTATCAGCCACATTTCCCGAATGTCTGCAATCGTATTTGAACTGCAGCCAGTCCTCGGCGGTAGCTGCAGTCGTCATCCCCATCAGAAAAAGAACTATCACAAATAGACTAATCTTTGTTCGTAGCGACCTAAACATGTTCTGTCATCCTAATTTATTGTACGGGTTTTAGCATTCCCAGACGCCAAGGGATTTCGCCATATTTTTTTCCCCTTTTCGCCTCGTCGCTTACACCCTGGAATAGAAACCGGAGGTCAGCGGGGTCCACCGTAAGGGTTTGGTCGAAACCATCTCTTATAAGTTCGCCGTGGCTAAATGAATCAGTCCAGTGCGTACCTGTGTGCCGGGTATTGACGGGGCCGGCGAACGGCTTGTCTTTCGTTGCCGCCAGCGGTGTCCAGTGGCCGTCGAGTGTTTCCGCGAGGTAGGCTTTATAGTACCGCCGGCCGCCCGCCTGCGCTTCGATTACGGTCAGAAATTTGTTCAGTCCCTTGAGATAGTATGTGTGACTGGCTTCGAAAATGTCACCTCTGATAGCCAGGACCGGTTCGGACCAGCCCTTAGGGAATTCTCTCAGCGGTGTCTCCTCACGCCACATTCGCCCGTCGAGTGTGGTGAAGAACAGATACGCCCTGGCATCGTCACAGATTACCCAGAAATCCAATCCAGCCTTTCCATTGGCACGCTTGTGCCCGAGAGGCCACAGCTTGCTCCACGAAGCAGGCTCGGCAATGTCCGTAGTAGTGGCATACGACGCCCCATACTGGGGCTCCCATGATTCGTCGCTGGCCTGGCAGACCAGATACCACTTCTTGTGCGGCCTGAAGTAGAACACCTGCGGTGCGCAGAAATATCCATCGCTGAGTTTCAACATATGTCGCTTGCCAGTGTTGACCTTTTTCCAATCCTCAAAACAAAGGTACTCTATTTGGTGGGACCGTTGCTTACCGCGGATAGTGCAGAAAAGATGCCAGCGCCCCTTGTACCGGACAATTGTAGGGTCCTTAATAGAATAGAGCGTGTCGGTGGGACGGTTCACAGGACTAACCAAGGGTGAACTGATAATCCATTTGAACCGCCCGGCCAACAAATTGTCGATGGCTCGCTGACTGTCAGGCCCGGAAGCAATAGGGACGGCAGCTCCACTCGCCGGTAAGATTTGTGCGAAAAATATAGCTCCTAAAACGACCGATGCAAAGTTTGCCATATTTGACCTCCCCGTATATTCACCCCGTTAGAAGTAAGCCATCAACTTCTAACGGGGTTCAACTGGATAAGTGCTATTATTTAGCTGAAATCTCGGTGGCTCCCTTGACAATGTATTTTGGGAAACCATTCATTTAGAAAATAGCCACCTAACAAAGATAGAGTAATCAAGAACAGCAAGAATAGCAAGGGCCAATTTGTAAAAAGTTGTGAGTTTCACAAGTGCAGAATTCTTTGTCTAACCCGCGCACTCGTGCTGCTTCGCTTGCCCCGTTAGAAGTAAGTCAGATTCGGCCCATTAGAAGTCGGCCCGCCTGAGGCGGGTGGATGAAATGTGCAGGTTCTTGCATGCAGACGTACCGTTAGGTGGTGTCTGAAATGTCCGTTTTACCCTTTGCCATAATCCTTTGGACCGTCTTGCCGAACAAATCCGAAGACCGGCTGGCAATCGGTGTGGCCGTAACGATAGCACAGACGCCAGCAAACTTCAACCTGCTGAAAATGGAAGGTGTAAAAAAACCCCCCACACCTACGTGTGGGGAATACCACATGTAAATGTGTGGGCGCTTTCTCTGTATTCTAACGAATTCTTCTTAGAAAACTGCCATAAAGCCCTCTTTGAATCCGTCTATATCTATACAAATCCGGTATGGCTACGCTGGTATTTTTCGGGGAAATCCCGGCTTTAGGTGTAACCTTTCCTGCTGAGCGTCCACTATCCTGTTAGAAGAGCCCTTGTAGGGGCACGAAAACACAACAAAACCAAACATGTAGAGAAAGGAGCCGAAAATGAAGAAGACAGGATGCAAAGTAGTGATTCTGGCTGTGCTGGCCGTGCTGGTGTTAAGCACGCAGGCACTTGCTGCTCGCGGTCGTCGCGGTCGTGGTAGTGAACGAGGACCTCGGGTTGGGCGCGGAATGCCGGCAGGTCCCGAAATGCGGGGGCCGAGAATGCCCGGCGGGCGCGAAGGCCCCGGCATCCAAGGCAAAGGCCAAGGAATGTGTGCTGGCAGAGGTCAGGGAATGTGTGCTGGCAGAGGTCAGGGAATGCGTGCTGGCAGAGGCCAGGGAATACGTGCTGGCAGAGGCCAGAGAATGCAAGGCGGCAGAGACAAGGGAATGCGTGCCGGCAGAGGCCAGGGCATGCAGCGAAGAGGTATGATGGGCAACCAGTGCCCATTTATGACACAAAAAGGCAGGATGGGTAGATGGGGTTCAGGTCTTCGCTCCAGAGACATGGACAGGCTAGGCCCGGGTGGCCCTCCCGAAGGTATGGGCAGACCCGGCCAAGGTTTCCGAGGTAGAGGTATGGGCAGGCCAGGTGCAGGTGGCCCTCCTGAAAGCATGGAGAGACCTGGTCCCGGTGGCCCTCCCGAAGATGTGGAGAGACGCGGTCGTGGTGGCCCTCCCGTAGGTATGGAGAGACGCGGTCGTGGTGGCCCTCCCGAAGATGTGGACCAACCAGGTCCGCCGATGCCACGCAGAGGTGATGGCAGACGCGGCCAAGGTTTTCGGGGCAGGGGTCAGGAGTTGGACCCTGGCGAATGAACATCAACGCTCCTGCTGAAACCGGAGGTCGGGCTCAGCGAGGAATACTAATAGATTAAGAACTTAGGCGACCGATGGAATAGATAACAGGTTAGCAGTACCGACGACAGCAAAACTCATAGAACAAGGAAATCGAGACCCCGCCGATGAACCGTTTGTCGACGGGGTTCTCTTCCCATAGCAAGGCGGCAAATGGGCTGAAAAGTATACGGAAATTGAATTGAAAAATTGCGTATGGTGGTATATCCTCTACATATGGTTTTCTCAATTTCCCCGGGCAAGGCTATTAGTCTTCAAGTAGAGGGGCTTTGGGCTGAATTGGCTCGTTGGGCCACTAAGTCACTGTCCCCATCAGAAAACAGAGAGGAGGCCACTGTGCACGCTGCGATGGACCTCGCGGATGTTCGTCAAAGTTGCCAGGGTGATCCCGAGGCGTATCGGCGATTGATTGAGCGATACCAGGAGTACATCGGACGAGTGCTGTGGCGTTTCAGCCGAGACCGTCGCGTACATGAGGAACTTGTGCAGGACGTCTTCGTCGAGGCATACTTGAGCCTCGGCCGCTACCGCGGAAAGGCACCCTTTGCCAACTGGCTTTCGCGGATAGCCACTCGCGTCGGGTATCGCTACTGGAAGCAGGTCGACCGCCAGAAGAAGATAGAAAGCTTCCCGCTGGAGGAATGGGACCAGTTGCCTCGTGATTCCGGGGAGAAGATGGATGCCAGCCAGGCGGCCATGTTAGTACACCAACTACTGGGACAACTACCACCCCGTGACCGGCTGGTCCTGACACTGCGCTACCTGGAGGAATGCGATGTGGCCGAGACTGCCCAGCGGACAGGCTGGACCAAAAGCATGGTCAAGGTTCAGACGTGGCGTGCGAGAAAGAAATTAGAGAAGCTTTTTACCGAGGCGGAAAAGGAGAGCATAATATGAGAAATGAAAACCTATTCAAAATCCTGGCCGCCCGGGCCCGCGGCGAAACGCCTCCTTGCGTGGATGTCGCCGGTCGAGTGATTGCAATCCTCTCCGCCGAACAAGACCGGCTCGACCGGATTACGGAGAAGCCCTTGATGTGGCTGGCCGTGCTTTCTTCTGCTGCAGCCATCCCTGCCGCGATACTGGCAATCGTCGCCTACTACACGTGGGTTGACCCGTTATTTGAAATATCACAAGCAATTGCATGGGTGATACAATGAAACAAACAGAAACAACCGACAATCGGACCACACACTATATGCGACGACTACATCGCCGGCGCATGGCCCTTTTCGGCTTGGTCATCTTGCTGGCCGGCAGCGTCATCGGCGCCGCCTCGATAATGATTGTGGCCCCGCCCCACAGGCTAACCAGACCCCTACGGCCTCCGGAAATTGCTATCAAAAGCCTGCTCCCCAACCTGGAGCGCTGCTTGCACCTTACCCCCGAACAGCGCGAAGAGATCGAGCCCATCCTGCAAGGACATATGCAGAGGCTTGACGATATCCGCAGCAATGCCCGCTCGGAGATCGACGAAACCCTGGGGCAAATGAATGAAGATATCACTGCGGTGCTCTCCGAACAACAGAAACAAATCTGGCAGCGGAGGCTCCAACGCCTTCAGCGGCAGTTCCGTCCTCCCGGGCGTGGGCCGGGTGAAGGACGCCGACATCGCGGAGACCCGCAGGAACGCATGCGGAGGGGTCCCGGGCCCTTCGGCCCTGGGCGACGTTCGGCCGGACCGAATATGCCCTACAATGGTATGCGTCGAAGGAAAATGTGGGAACATAGAAAAGACCCGAACGAACCTATAAACGAATTATAATCCTTAGTTGTAATGCAAGTTCGATGTCACAAAGCCCAAGAGTAACTTGGAAAGGAGCAAAAATGTTAAAGAAGATTATGTTGGTCATTGCGGTAGTGGCTCTGTTGGCAGGAGTTGCGAACCTGATAGCTCAGGATGAGAATGACGAGCCTGCCGCACCGCAAACACAAAGGCAGCGCAGAGGTACGGGTAGGCCAGGCCGAGGTATGGGACCGGGTCAAGGTCGGCGTATGCCGGGCAGGACCGGCGCGTCGTCCATAGAAAGTTCGCCAATACCAAAGACAGAGGCGGAAAAGAAAATCCTGAGCGTACTTGACGATATGGACAAGAACCAGCGCAGAGGGATGATGAACGTCCCAATAGAAGACGGCAGGCTGCTGCGGCTGCTGACCGAAACAATCGGTGCCAAGCACGTCGTCGAGATCGGCACCTCCAATGGATACTCAGGTATTTGGTTCTGCCTTGCGTTGCGTAAAACAAACGGCAAGCTGACCACCTACGAAATCGACGCCCGCCGGGCTTCACTGGCCCGCGAGAACTTCAAACGGGCCGGAGTCGACAAGCTCGTTACGCTCGTAGAGGGCGACGCACACAAGGAAGTCACTAAGCTCAAGGGGTCTGTCGATCTCGTTTTCATTGATGCGGACAAGGAAGGCTATACCGATTACCTCAATAAGCTCTCACCACTTGTGCGTCCGGGTGGACTGATTCTGGCCCATAATATCAGTATGCGCGGCGGGCGATCCGGCATAGCAGACTACGTCAAAGCAGTAACTACAAATCCCGACCTGGAAACAATCTTTTACGAACAGGGGGGCGGGATCAGCGTGACACTCAAGAAACGTTGACAGGCACGGCTCGGAAATGATGTCGGCCGCAATTGGTCGTTGCGAAATCCGGCCCAAGCTTTGACCAGCTGCCGGCTTGATTCACACGTTCAGAAAGTTTCTGAGTACTGCTGCTGTGTGCATCGCAAGCAGCATAAGATAGTCCAAATCGCTGAGACTGTAGTGCTTGTCTTTCATGGCGTTATCAACATACAGCACACCGAAACAGCCGATGGGACGCATAATGGTCGCTATAATTGCAGAGCGTATCGCTTCCTCTTCTTCTACCTGGGCAGAAACCCGTGGTAAGACCAGGAACTGGCCTTTTTCAACCGCTTGGGCGATCTTTGCCTTAAGTTTTATCTCACTTAGCTCTACTGTTTGTCCGGTTCGGTTTTTGCCTGCCTGACAGGTCATTGGGCCGGTCGGCTGGCTTCTTAAAGCACACCAGACGTGAAATGCACTGAACTGCTTTAACGTAATATCCAGCAAGGTCAGCAATAATTTGTCAAGACTGTCGGCTTCGCAGATTGCCTCAGCAGCCTGCGAAAAATCCATTAATCTTTCAGCCGGCAATCTCATAGCAGGAGCGTGTCCGGCGTCCGGCTTTCTTACTACAGTCTCGTGAGGGGGGATTGCAAGCGTAGCTTCCAGATGAAATGTGTCTTCCAAATGTATTGGTTTGTCCTCATCGGTATCATCTTCGAGATTGATTTCTATGGTAAAATCAGTTATACGAAGACAATCGCCGGTTTTAATTTCAGCTTTATGGATTGCCTCATCGTTTAGATACGTTTTGTTTGCCGATTCCAGGTCTTCGACAATCCATTTCCCTTCGCTGGTGGCAGAGATTACCGCGTGCTGTTTTGAGACTGATCTATCGGGCAAAAAAATTTGGCTGTTAGCTGCTCTGCCTATGGAAATAGGCCCCTCGGTGAATTGAAATTCTTTTGTCTGGCCATTCTTTTGTTTTACAACTATACGCATCGCTTTTTCTCCCAATATCTGGATTTCTGATTCCCTGCACTATTATCCGCGATTTGGGATGGTTTGTCAAATAAAGTGTTAATGGATGCAGCCTTAAATATAAGCTTTTATTTTGTTGTAATCTACGTCAAATTTGGTATACTTGCGCGCCAAAAGCCTCCTTTTTAGTGTGAAGTATTTGCCGCGTTAAGTCACGGCGATGTGTTTTACCCCCGGAGTGAGGCAACGATTGTATTGTTTATATCGGTTAGGGAATATAAGTAGTTTTTTGGGAAGTGAATATTTAGGAGTACCTGCGATGACAACATCTAACTCGTTTCGTGCTGGCTTATGTCTTTCTTTAGGCCTGGTTCTTATCGGCGCGACGGCCAGGGCTGCGGACTGGCCGACCTATCGCCACGACAACGCGCGTACAGGACACACTCGCGAGCCGCTGGCAGCACCGCTGGTCCTGCATTGGATTTACACATCGGTCCATCCTCTTCGCCCGGCATGGTCCGAGCCGGCCAAGCGTCCGAGGGAGGGTTTCACACTGCGCCATCGAGTGATTTTCGACGACGCCTTCCAGGTAGCCGCAGTCGGTAACGTGGTCTATTTCGGTTCTTCGGTAGACAACAAGGTCTACGCCCTCGACGCGGCCACGGGCGAAGAACGCTGGTCCTTCTTTACCGGCGGGCCGGTTCGCCTCGCACCGACTCTCTGGAGGGACCCCGCTTCGCGGGAACCCAAAGATCGGGTGCTTTTTGGTTCTGATGACAGCTTTGTTTACTGCCTGAAGGCAGCCGACGGACAGCTCATCTGGAAAAAACGCGGGGGGCCAAACGACGAAAAACTTTTAGGCAGCGGGAGGATGATTTCACGCTGGCCTATCCGAACCGGAGTGCTTGTCGACGAAGGTATCGCCTACTTTGCCGCGGGAATCTTCCCACACGAAAACGTTTATCTCTGGGCCGTCCGTGCCGACGACGGGACGGTCCTCTGGAAAAACGACACTATCAGCGCCGAATCCGCAAACCGCAACGAGCTTTCGCCGCAAGGGTACCTCCTGGCAAGCAAGAATCAGCTATTCATTCCGTCCGGCAGGTCGCTGCCCGAAGGCTTTGACCGCCGAACCGGACAGGTAGTTTTCAACCGCAAGCATGGTTGGCGTGATGAACAAGCTGGAGGCCTCATTGGCGGCACGTATGCCTTGCTGGCCGATGAACAGATCTATACGGGCACGCAGTATCACCTATTGGCCCTCGACCAGAAAACGGGCAGGACGGGCTTTGGCTGGTTCCCGGGCCGACGGCTCGCGGTAGTGGGCGATATGGCTTATCTGGCAACAGGGCGGGAACTCGTAGCTATGGATCGCTCGCCCTACGCCAAGGCCAGCGCACGCCGCAATGCTCTGGAATACAAAATCAAGGGGCTTCGAAGCTCCGTCAGAAGAGCAAGTGGCGACAAACGCAGCAAACTTGCGCGGGACCTAAAGGCCTCTGAAGAACAGCTCGAGCAGCACCGACGTAAAAATATCGCTCCCACAATCAAGTGGCGAGCGCCGTGCACGGCAGACGGCGAGTTGATAGTTACCGCCAAGTGTGTTTTTGCTGGTGGCCAAGGACAAGTAAGTGCTTTCAATCGCCAGAACGGCGAGGCCGTGTGGTCAGCGAAGGTCGACGGCAAGGCGCGGGGCCTGGCCGTGGCTAACAGACATCTCTACGTCAGCACCGATGAAGGAAAGATTTATTGCTTTGCTTCAGGCAAGATAGCAAAAAGGAAAACTCCCGTGTCCTTGGTGTCCCCCCTTCCGGTCGTCAATCCTTATCCTGAAGACAAACTCACTACAGTCTACGACGCCGCTGCTGAAGCCATCGTCATGGAAACGGGAGTTAAAAAAGGGTATTGTCTTGTTATTGGTGCAGAACATGGCCAACTTGCATATCAGCTCGCAAAACGCACAGAACTGACGATCATCGGGGTGGAGCCCGATGCGGAGAAAGTCCGGGCGGCGCGGCTGGCTCTCGATGCGGCCGGCCTGTATGGCGAACGGGTGACCATCGATCAGCACGATCTTTCCGCGCTGCCTTACTCGAACTACTTTGCCAACCTTATTGTTTCTGACACTCTGCTTCTGACCGGAAAGATTCCTGGTGACCCGGGCGAACTTGCGCGGCACCTGAAGCCGTGCGGCGGCGTCATGTGCCTGGGTGTGCCCTCAAACGCACCTGCCCAGGCCAAAGCCTTGTCCTCCGAGCAACTCAGCCAGTGGCTGGCGCGGCTGCGATTGGGCCGGTGCCGAATAAGCGAGACCAGCGGACTCTGGGCGACATTGAAACGCGGACCGCTGGCGGGCGCCGGCAAGTGGACACATCAGTATGCCGAGCCGGGCAACACCGCCTGCAGTGATGACCTTGCCCTGAGCGGGCCGCTTGGACTGCTGTGGTTTGGCGAGCCCGGGCCCTCGCCGATGGTCAATCGCCATAACGCTGCCGCTGCGCCGCTTGCGGTCAACGGTCGGCTCTTCATCCAGGGCGAGAACATGGTCATGGCATACGATTCTTACAATGGCGCCCTGCTGTGGAAGCGCAACATACCCGGTGCCATGCGCACAAGGTTAAAGAAAACTGAATGCGGTAATCTGGCTGCTTCCGAAGACAGTTTCTTCGTCGCAGTGGGCAACAAATGCCTGCGGCTCGACGCCGAAACAGGCCAGACTCGCGCAACCTACAATCTACCTCCCACGCCTGAAGAGGTCTCGCGCAAGTGGGGATACCTGGCCTATGTTGACGGCATCCTCTACGGAAGCGCAATGACGCGAGGGGGTGTCTCGGACTTAGTTTTCGCCATTGATACGCAAGATGAAAAGCACCTCTGGAGCTACGAAGGCAAGAATATTGCTAACCTGACTATCGCTATCGGAGACGGCTGGTTCTTTTTCATCGACAGTTCCCTTACGCCGGAGCAGCGGGATACGCTGCTGCGGGGCGACAAGTCGCATCTTATGAATCTGAATAGTGAGGAGGCAAAGAGGGCCGAGGAGAGGGCAAAGAGACTCGATGCACGCCTCGCCGTCGCCCTCGACGCTCGGACGGGCGGGAAACTTTGGGCAAAGCCGGTTGACGTGACGGACTGCAGCGGGATCGGAATAGGCGGAGGCAAACTGACGGCAATGTATCGCAATGGTATTCTGGTCCTGTGCGGCGCCAATGCCAACGGCCATTACTGGCGACAGTTTCTTTCCGGTGAATTCTCGCGCCGTAGGTTAGTAGCACTGTCGGCAAAGAGCGGTGACGAGCTGTGGGCTCGGGACGCCAACTATCGCCATCGGCCTGTCATTATCGGCGACACGGTTCTCGCCGAGCCCTGGGCGTTTGACCTAAAGACCGGCGAGCAAAAGATGCGCCGTCATCCACTGACCGGTGCGCAGACGGCGTGGCAGTTTCTGAGGCCGGGCCACCATTGCGGTGCGATTTCGGCGTGTCCACAAATGCTTTTGATGCGTTCAGGGTATACAAGCTACTATGATCTGCGCGATGACAGTGGCATTCGTCATTTTGCCGCACACCGCCTCGGATGCTGGATTAACGCAATTGCCGCCGACGGACTTGTCCTCGCGCCCGAAGCCAGCGCCGGCTGCGTATGCCTCTTTCCCATAATTTGTTCTCTCGCTCTTGAACCACGCCCGGACCACCAGCGATGGGGTATCTACAGTGCCAGCGGAGACAACACGCCCGTTCAACGATTGGCCGTCAACTTCGGCGCACCGGGCGACAGACGGGACGCAGACGGACAACTCTGGCTTGGATATCCACGACCCAGCCTGCCCGGAGACCGAGCGGCGATGGGCTTCTCGCTGCAACTGGAAACAGAATTTCTTGAAGGCGGTGGAATTTGGCGCCGCAACAGCGAAACCGAATCCGTGGCTGGAACCAAGAGCCCCTGGGTGTTTACTTCCTGCGCACGTGGGCTCAAACGCTGCGTGGTGCCGGTTTTAGGTAAGAACGACAAACCAGCCAAATACACCGTTCGACTCTACTTTGCGGAGCTGGAAAACAAAAAAGCAGGCGAGAGGATATTCGATATCAAGCTGCAAGGTGAGACAGTACTTAACGGCTTCGACGTATGGAAGGAAGGTGGGGCATCTCACAAAGCTCTCGTGCGGGAGTTCAGAGAAGTTCAGGTCGACAACAATCTGGAAATCGAACTCGTCTCGCCAGATGAGAGAGAAGTCTCATCGATGAACCGTGCGCCGATTCTATGCGGTGTGGAAGTGACACGCACGCCCCGTTAGAAATTTCAAAGCGCTTAAGAATATCGAACAAGAACCGAAGATTTCTAACAGGGCACAAAGTAAAAAATGACGCCTGTCTCGGCTTGTCCGAGCCAAGACGGGCAGCCCTTGGGACTCCTTACGGAGAATAAGGGAGGACACAATGAATAAGCGCGGTTATAAAACCAGAATAAAACTGAAACCATTCGATTGGGTGTTGCATATTGGTCTGCTCGCTGCAATTATTGTATGCAGCAATGCGAAGGCTGAAAGGATCAAAACTTCTCAGCTTAGTGAAAGCGGCACGTTACGTCTGGTATCCATTGAACCCACCGTGTTCTTCATCAAAGATAAAGACGTCCTGCTGCAAGTGGTGGAAGTCGTCATTGAAAACACGGCTGAGCCTTTGGAAGTCAGCCTGAACGTCAGGCTCGATGGTACGCAAAAAACGACAGCTCTTGGCACGATGAAAAAGGGTAAGACAACTTTCCGGGCCCATATTCCTGATATAGCTGAGCCGGGGCCGGTTGAGTTCGTCCTCAAGGCAAACGGCAAAGTGCAGAGCCGTCATAAGTCAACGTGGCAACCTAAACGACATTGGCAAGTATATATAGTGCCTATCACACATCACGACCTCGGCTATACAGACACAATCGAGAACGTTCTAAACTTATATGGCGGCTTCTATGACGACGTTCTGCGTTTTTGCGAAGAGACTAAAGATTGGCCGGAAGAATCGAAGTACAGATACACGCTTGAGGGGACCTGGTCAATACAACATTTCATCGAGAACAGGCCGAAGGAGGTCATCGACAAGCTCGGAAAGTACATCAAGGAAGGTAGAATTGAAATTGGCGCGCTCTTCGGCAATGAAATTAGCGCGCTGTGCAGCCACGAGCAGCTTATCCGTTTGATGTATCCATCGTTTCGATTGAAGCGAAAATATGGTGCGCAAATTCGCACAGCGTCGATTACCGACGTTCCCGGTTTGAGCTGGGGTTTGCCGACGGTGCTTGCCGGGGCGGGCGTGAAGTATTTTTTTGCCGGTCTTCCGACATATTTCGAGTGGGGCAGAAGCGATATACATACGTTCTGGGATGAGTCGGCAATATTGCGGCACGGCCGACCTGACGCATTCCGCTGGCAGGGACCGGACGGAGAAACTGTACTCGTATATTACCAAGGCAGTTACGGATTCTTTAAGGCAGTAACGGGCCCTCACACTTATAAGTATGTAATGGACAATCTTCCCGGCATGCTCGAAGCGATGGAGAAACAAGGTACACCGTTTGATGTTGCTCGTTACATACACAACGGCGTCGATAACTACCCTCCGGACGTCAAGATAAGTCATATTGTAAGGGAATGGAACAGTCGGTGGGCTTACCCTAAACTTTTTGTAGCAACAAACTTGATGTTCTTTGAAGAGCTCGAGAAGCAATGCCGGGATGTTCGCACATTCCGGGGTGAGCTGCCTCATACAGATTATGTCGTTGGTGCTGTCTCTACCGCTAAGCAAACAAGCATAAACCGCATCACTCACGACAGATTACACTCGGCGGAGAAGTTTGCCACCATTGCCTCATTAGCCAGCGACTACCGATATCCAGCTGAAAAAATCCGCCAAGCTTATGATAATGTATTACTTTATGACGAGCATACGTGGGGTAGAGCTTATCCACAGGGAAAGGGCCAAGACTGGGCCTGGAATGAGAAAAGTCACTATGCGTATAAGGCGGCCGGGCTGACAGAACCCATCTTGTCTGGAAGTCTCGATAGAATCGCTGATAAGATTGAACTGAAGGAGCAAGGACGTCATCTTGTTGTCTTTAATTCGCTTTGCGTTGAGAGAACGGACGTGGTGAGAGTGCCGCGTTTTTCTGTGAAAGGACCATTTGACCTCATCGACGAGGAAACAGGACAGAAGGTACCTTATCAGATTGTTGAGCTGGATAGCCCGCAGGCTCCTGTTCCGTACGCAGCCCATCGGTATGGCAGAGGGCAATTCGAGAGCAAAGAGCTTTTTGAGTTGGCTTTCGTAGCAGAAGATGTTCCTTCCTTCGGGTACAAGACTTATCGGCTTTCAACAAGAAAAAAAGCTGCTACTTTTCCAAGCAGTGTTGTAGTAGGTGAAAGCAGCCTGGAAAACCGTTTTTTCAAAATTAAGCTCAATTCCCAGACTGGCGCTATAGAAGGCATCTACGACAAGGAACTTTCGCGAGAGCTCGTAGATAAGCGGGCACCACACAAACTGAATCAGTTCGTAGCAAAGTGGGTACAAAGCGGTAAAATAGAAGGTGCCGGGAAAGCAATGATTCGAAAGGGACAAAGCGGCCCTGTCTACGGAAGTCTTGTAGTATCCAGTCAGGGCGCCGGATGCCCGCAGATTACCCAGGAAATTATCCTATACGATAAGATTAAGCGAATCGATTTCGCCAATCGTATTCTGAAGGATTCTACGCCGCTTCTGGAGATTTATTTCGCGTTCCCATTCAAGATGGACAATCCTGAATTCCGGTTCGAAGGTTCCAACTCCGTCATTGAGCCTTTGCGTGACCAATTCCCCGGTTCGAACTCCAACTACTACGCTGTTCAGCACTGGGCAGATGTCTCCGATGGAAAGGTTGGCGTAACATTATCCTGCATCGAGTCGCACCTGTTAGAATTTGGCGGTCTGTGGCCTTGCTACGTTTCACAGGCCCATCACGGCGTGACGCCACCCGATTTCGGACGTGAGTTTGTCAAGCAGGATGAGCTTACCAAGGGTTACATGTACTCGTTTGTTTTGGACAGCAACTTCCGCACCAACTTTCAGCCGGTCCAGCAAGCTGATTGCTTATTTCGCTATTCCATAAGCACACATAAAGGTGAATGGAAAGAAGGACGATGTCGTGATTTTGGATGGGCGATATGTAATCCGCTCATCGGCGTGCACGTAAATGGCAAAAAGGAAGGTACGCTTGACAGAAAAATGAGCTTTTGTCAGGTCGATAAACCAAATGTATTTCTACTAACGTTAAAGCGCGCTGAGGACGGAGATGGAATAATCGTTCGTCTTATCGAAACCGAGGGCAAAGATGTTATGGCCACGGTGACACTTCCTCATCTGACCATTAAAAAGGCGTACCGAACGAACCTGGTGGAGGAAAATGAAGGAGAAGCAACCTTCACGGAACACGAAATCAAAATCCCCGTGGGGGCTTTCGGGATAACGACCATTCGCTTTCAAACATAGCTTTGACAATTATCCGCTTTGAGCTTAGAATGTTGGTGACTGGTAACTGGTGACTGCTAAATTACCAATAACCAATTACCAGTAACCAACAACCAATAGCGAAAGGGAGAAAAATGAAGAAAATTACAGTATGCTTATCAATTGCAATTGCTTGTACGCTGTTGCTTCAGCCGCATATCTCTGTGGCGCACTATGGGCCGATTCTCGACAGAATCGGGATCATGCGTGGAATCTGTGTCGTGCTGGGCGATACGAAGTGTGAACTTGCTATCAATCTCGCACGCCAGAGCGAGCTGCTGATATATGTCCAATTACCGCGGGCGGAGGACGTGGAATCAGCGCGTCGGGCAGCCGATAAAGCTGGTTTCTATGGGACACGAATCTTTGTCGAAAAGGGCCAGTTATCAAGATTACATCTGGCCGACAACCTGGCCGATGCCCTCGTCGCCGTGGGTGAGGCAGCGAGGATTTCTAAGGCCGAGATGCTTCGGGTCCTGCGTCCCCAGGGAAAAGCTCTATTTGGATACACTCCTGCTTTTTTGCGAAAGCAAGAAGGGGTGCTGATCAAGCCGTTTCCCGAAGGAGTAGATGACTGGAGCCATCCGTATCACGGCCCAGACAACAACCCTCAATCGGAAGACCGAGTTATACTGGCACCTTACCTGACGCAGTTTCTTGCTGAACCTCGCTATGCACCCGTGCCTCAGGTGGCGGTCACTTCAGCAGGTCGTGTGTTCAAGGCGTTCGGGCACGTTGCCTTCAAGACGCGAGAAGAACCGTTCCTCAATAAGCTCGTGGCGTTCAATGGTTACAACGGCACGATGCTCTGGAAGCGCGACCTGACCGAGGGTGTTATGATCCACCGCAATACGATGATAGCAACGCCCACGACCCTGTACGTTGGCGATGACAAGTCCTGCAAGCTCATCGACACAACAACCGGGCGATTAAAGGATGAGATTGTTCCTCCAATAGAACGAGCCGGAGGAACATTCTGGAAGTGGATGGCGTTGGAGGATGGCGTACTCTACGCCCTTATCGGAGAGCAGGAGCAAAGAGACCCGACAAAACAGTGGCGTCGGGAGGCACACGGCTGGCCCTGGAATCCGATATCAAAAGGTTTCAATCAGCCGGAGCATCCGTGGGGGTTCGGTCGAAATGTGCTCGCCATCGACCCAAAAACGAAAAAGGTTCTGTGGAGCCATCGAGAAGACGAGCCGGTTGATAGCCGGGCTATGTGTATGAAAAACGGGCGAATCTATATCTTTCGATTTGGGTCGTACCTCGCCTGTCTGAATGCGAGAACCGGCAAGCCAATCTGGCGCAAGACCCCGGACAATGCCTCCGAACTGTTCGAGTCACTCGGGACATACCTGAATCGGCAGGATTGGCGCACCAACTGGCGAACTACAGGCTATCTCCAGTGCAGTGACAAGGCCTTGTATTTTGCCGGCCCGCAGATTGGCAAGCTGCTCGCTGTCTGGAGCCAAGACGGCAGTATCCTCTGGGAGAATGCCTACAGTAACTTTCAGCTGGTCCTGCGGGATGACGGGCTCTATGGTATTAGCGGACAAATTGACAAGAAACCAAGCAAGAAGTTTGACCCTCTTACCGGCCGGGTATTGGCGGAGATTAATAATAATCGCCGGGCTTGTACTCGGCCAACGGGCTCTGCTGATGCCATCTTCTACCGTGCCAGTGGCGGTTCGGTACGCTTAGACGTGGCCAGCAATCGGACGCAGTGGATTTCACCCATGCGTCCACCGTGTCATGATGGCGTGACCATCGCCAACGGTCTATTATACTGGTGGCCTTCAGTCTGTGATTGTCAAAACACGCTTTACGGTATCACCTCGCTGGGACCCGCAGGCAACTTCGACTTTAGCCCGCGTGCGACCGAAGTGCAGCGTCTGGAGAAAGGCGCCAGGGATGTGACGAAGGTAGCAATCCTGCCCGAATCATCGGCTGACTGGCCCACCTTTCGCGCAGACAATACCGGCAGTGCAACGACGGAAGCCATCGTCCCTAACAGGAGCAAGCTGCTCTGGCGGTTTACGCCGAAGACGCCCCCTGCTCCCCCCGCCGTTTTGCTTGCCCCTCCTCCTCCGACGGCCCCGGTTACGGCTGGCGGCCTGGTATTCACCAGCGGCCCAGACGGCATCGTGCGGGCCTTTGATGCGGCTACCGGAGATATACGGTGGAAGGCCTATACCGGTGGAGCGGTCCGCATCCCACCGACCATCTGGAAAGGCCGCGCTTTCGTAGGCTCAGGAGACGGTTGGGTCTATACCTTCGAGGCACGGACAGGCCGGCTGCTCTGGCGGTTTCGGGCCGCTCCAGCCGAACGAAAGATACCTGTCTATGGTTCACTGTTGTCCACCTGGCCGGCCGCAAGTGGAGTGCTCGTCGAAAACGGCATTGCCTATGTGGCCGCCGGTATCGTTAATTATGACGGCACTTATGTCTATGCGCTCGATGCCGCAACCGGCAAAATCAAATGGCAGAACAACACGTCGGGTCACCTTGACGTGGCCGCCCGCACCGGAGTGAGTGTGCAAGGCCATCAGCTGCTTCACGACGGCAGGCTCTACCTGGCCAGCGGCACCTCCCTCTCGCCGGCCATCTATGACATCGCGGATGGGAGATGCCTTAACGACCCGAAGCCACTGGCTAACTGCGTATCACAAAGTCCTCGTGGCTGGGAGCTCTCTCTGCTCGGTGACCAAGTCGTGGCCTGCGGCAAGCCCTTCTATGCACACCCGAAGTACGACGTTTTCGACAATACCGTTTTCAACAAAGTCTTTCTTACATCGAGCGGCGACCGGGACATCGTCTGGGTAAGCAACCAGAACAGCAAGAAAGTCTTCTGCTTCAATCAGATAGACCGGCAGTTATTACGCCAACGCATGGCAAATCCAGGCAATCGTTTCAACCTTGACTTCGGAAAGCTCGGCATTAAAGATAAACCGTTGTGGAGCTATGACTGTAAAGAAAGCGTTGCTATTGCGGTGTGTAAAAATGCCGTCGTGGTTGCCAACAGAACAGAGATTGTCGCATTGGGCCTTAAAGACGGCGAGGCACTCTGGTCCCAGCCTGTGCCATCGGCGCCGGTTCTGTGGGGCCTGGCCGTGGACCGCGATGGTCGTATAATAGTAACTCTTGAAGATGGAAAGGTTATGTGCTTTGGTAAAAGCAGCTAAGCTGCAGCACGGTCGTCAGGAGGAGTAAAAGGCGCTTATGGTTCTCTGGGACAATATACAGTTATCACGGCGATTTTATCTGATTGTTTTGACACTGTTTTTTTGCGGAGGATGCTGCTTTAGCAGTAAACCCTCGCCGTTACTTTCGGCCGGGAAATATACCGAGCAAAGTGCTCTTGGTATGATAAAGGCCAGTCGTGGGGTGCTGGCACCGGTGTATGCACCGTTGGCAGAGCAAATTGCCGCAGATTTTGACCTGGACAAAAAAACCGGTATCGGGATTGACCTGGGAAGCGGGCCGGGCACACTGATTATCGAATTATGCAAACGCACGCAGCTTCATTGGGTCAATGCCGATATCAACCCACATTTCTTTCCATACTTCTATAAGAGCGCCGAAGAGCACGGCTTTGGGCACCGAGTAAGTGCTATGTTCGCCGATGCCTGTGCGCTTGCCTTTCGTGATAATTATGCGGAAATCATTGTTTCCAGAGGCTCTTTCCATTTTTGGAAAGATAAGGTGCGGGCATTCAGCGAAATCTATCGCGTTCTCAAACCCGGGGCGGTGGCTTACATAGGACGCGGATTCTCGGAAAATCTGCCTGTTGAAACGGCTAAAAAGATACGGGCAAAACAAGGCAAAAAGATGAATTACGACGTTGAAAAAACGGCGAATGAGTTGCGTCAGATTATGATTGACCTGGGCATCAAAAAGTGTTATATTCATAGGCCGAAACCTGCCGGCAGCGAAAGAGTCAACTACGGGGTTTGGGTCGAATTTCATAAGCCGGAAGGTAATGGGTAAAGAAAGCCAATAGGAGAACATATCAAATGCGAGAAAGCGAACGGTCGAGAATCGGCTTTACCCTGATAGAGTTATTGGTGGTCATCGCTATCATCAGCTTATTGATGGCGATATTGATGCCTGTACTGCAGGTGGCCAGATTTCGAGCCTATGAGACGACTTGTGCCAGCAATCTTCGGCAGGTAAACTTTGCTTTGATAATGTACGCGCAGGATGACGACCAGGGCTGCTACCCGCTGGAGCCGACGGAGCACAATCCGCATCAGGGTTTATTGGACAAGCTTCACGCGTATCAAAATGACCTGCTTATGAATGCTTTCTATTGCCCCCAGGCCGGATACATGGAAGCGTTCGCCCAGAATCCGGACTCTTATGTACCCACGGGAGGTGTCGATTCAGTAATTGACACACCCGAGAACCGCCAAATCGGAAACATTACCTATGTGTACTGGAGCTTCTCGGCGAACAAGACGGAAGCAAGCGGGCTGACCTGGCGCGACCCGAAGTTTTTCTATCCTCGCCAGCTATTGATAGACGATATCCAATGGCTGGCGGAACCCTACGACGACCAGCACCCACTTCCTCAGAAGCCACTTAGCGAGCGCTGGGTGATAAGTGATTTCTGGCGGAAGAAGGCGCCTTTCCCACACGGGCGTAAAGGTGGGCGCCAAGAAGGCGGCGTCAATGTGACTCTTCTGGACGGTCACGTCGAGCGGGCGTTCAAGAGACCCAGGGACAACTGGCGCTAAACAGCAGAGAACAGAGGGCAGAGGACAGATAATCTGACATCTGATTTCTGACTTCTTTTGAGAGCAAAGAACAGGGTTTGCGGTGATTAAACCATTTAGATTAGCTATAGTGCAGGGCCACCACAACGGAGCTATTTTGCGTTTGCTGGTCTCTATTTGTCTATTGGGCTGTTTACAAAGCCACCCGGCATTTGCCTGCAGATATAACGTCCGCGAGGTCGGCTTCGTCGACTTACATATCGAGCCGTACTATCTTTTCGGTTATGTCAACGATGAGACTGGCACAGATTTCGTGTCCAAGTTCAAACAAGTGGCACATATCGGTCTTGAGAACAGCAACATCGAGTTTGAAATAATTAATACCGACCAGCAAAAAGACCATCCGGCGATGAAGCTCCTCGATTTGCGGCAGGTCAAATCTTTGCCCACTGCGGTACTGGTTTCGCCCGATGGACAGTCATATCCCGTGTCCATTACAGAACGTGACCGGCCCTTTGAAGAAACGCTGCGGTCGGCCCTTGAAGATATTCTGTCCTCGCCTAAGCGTGAGGAAATCCTCCGGCAGGTCATTGAAACCTATGGTGTTGTACTGTTGATTGAAGGCACTGATGACCAGGCGAATAAAGAAGCAAGAGAAGCTGCGAGTGTAGCCATTGAGCTAATAAGTTCGCAAATGGAAATGATGCCTAAACCCATCGCCCATCCTCCTGTCCTCATCGTGATAGACTCGAAATCGCTTTGGCGTGAAAAAATTTTACTTTGGAGCCTGGGCCTGGATGTGGACAAAGTAAGCACGCCACATGCGGCGATTGTTTACGGAAGAGCTCGGTGGATAGGACCGCTGTTTAAGGGCGAAGAAATAGACGAGAACAACCTGGCCAGTGTTCTTTTCGTAATCGGTGATGACTGCGAATGTGGACTTGATCATAGATGGCTGCAGGGTACGATGCTGCCGGCCAGATGGGATGAGAAAATGCAAGCCCGAGTAGCGGAGAATTTGGGATTTGACCCTGAAAACCCCATGATAAAGATGGAGATGAGCATGATAATAAGAAGGGGTTCTTATTCCTATCCGGGTGTGCCTCTTGGATATCAGGAAATTGTGATTGAACCTAATTCCGCTATGGAAAGCCGGCAGTCCGTAAGGACTCCACAGGAGAATTCACCCAACGAGGTTGAAGAGACTGCAATGTCCAGGTCTAACCCTGTGGAGCAGATTTTAGAGCCTGCCCCGTTAGCTGAGGGAAACTCACCGCTCCGCAAAGCGATATTTGTTCTCGTTGGATTATGTGCGCTGGTTCTGGTCTGTGGTATCACAATTCTTGTCAGGGCAAAAAGAAGATGAACAGATATATTGCATTTTTTTTCAGATGTCAGAAATCAGAAGTCAGAAATCAAATCTGTTCTTTGTCCTCTGTTCTCTGTCTTCTGTCCTCTGTATTCTGTCCTCTGTTCTTTGTCCTCTGCGGACCGGTTTGGAGCCAGGATTGGCCTACATTTGGGGGAGACAATCGTAGAAGCTGTGTCACCGGTGAGCGGCTGGAGCTGCCGTTAAAAGAATTCTGGGTATTCAAAGCGACACGCCCGCCAAAGCCTGCCTGGCCTGCACCGGCAAAGCAGGATTTCTGGCACCGTCATTACAATCTGAGACCAACAGTGACTTACGACCAGGCGTTTGCCGTGGTTGGTGCAGGTGATACCATATACTTTGGCTCGTCGGCCGATGACAAGGTATACGCCCTCGACGCGGTAACGGGACAGCAGCGCTGGACATTCTTCACGGAAGGGCCTGTGCGACTGGCCCCCACCGTCAGTGCCGGCAGAGTGTACATCGGTTCCGACGACGGTTGCGTCTACTGTCTTCGGCGGCATGATGGCTCGCTCGTATGGAAATATAGAGTAGCCGAGCAAAACCGCATGGTGCCTGGTAACGGGAGAATGATATCGATGTGGCCGGTGCGAACCGGGTTGGTCGTAGACGAAGGAGGGACCCCGCAAAGCGGAGACCCAAAAGTATATTTCGCGGCGGGATTGTTTCCAACCCAGGGGACATACTTGATTGCACTCGGTGCCAAAGACGGAGCAGTGCTGTGGAAGCAGAAGGTGAATATTTCGCCACAGGGTTATATGCTGGCTTCAGATGAGCGGCT
>JAUXAB010000042.1 GCA_030615025.1 Phycisphaerae bacterium
CTTGCAGGAGAGCTTATTTGGATTCAATTTCACGCCGGCCGAACCGACGGCACAGATAATTCTGCCCCAGTTGGGGTCGCCGCCGTTGACCGCGCATTTGACCAGCGGGTAATCGGCTACCGCCCTTGCCGCCTTTGCCGCATCGGCCTTTGTAGCGGCACCTTTGACCACCACCCTGAACATCCGCGTCGCCCCTTCGGCGTCAAGCACCATCTGTTTGGTTAAATCATCGCATAAATCACCTAATGTTGCGGTGAATTTTCTATATCGTGGACATTGACTTGTGATTGGACGATTACCTGCTGCGCCAGAGGCAAGAATTATCGCAGTATCATTGGTGCTCTGATGGCCGTCAACAGTCAGCTTATTTAGCGAATTGCCGATGGCGGCTTTCAATGCCCTGCCTAACAGGGGCTTTGTCATAGCCACGTCGGTAGTGATAAACAGAAGTGTAGTTGCCATATTGGGGGCAATCATACCGGCCCCTTTGACTGCACCGGCTATTGTAACTTTTTTGCCCGATATTTCGATTCGCCGGACAGCTTGCTTCGGCTTGGTATCGGTCGTCATTATCGCCTTTGCGAAATCCAAGCCAGCTTTGCCGGAAGCTGAAAGTTTTGCCGCTGCTTTTGAAATGCCACCAGTTACTTTTTTAATTGGTAATTGCTTTCCAATAATTCCGGTGGAAGCAACAAGAACGCTATGCGGGTCAACTTCAATATGCTTGGCCATTTCGGCACACATCACAATTGCATTTTTGATTCCTGTCTGGCCGGTGCAGCAATTGGCGTTACCGGAATTGACTACTACCGCCGAAATGTTTCGACTTTTTATATGCTCTTTGCTCACCTGCACCGCTGCTGATGTGATTCTATTGGTTGTAAAGACCGCCGCTGCCTTTGCACCGGTGGGGCAGACGAGCAGTGCCAAATCGGCCTTGCCCGATTTCTTTACACCGCAATGCACCCCTGTCGCCAAAAAGCCTTTTGGGCTGGTTATCGTATCATTTTTCATAACAGACTCTTAAATTTTGGTGTATCCTACTGCGGATTGGTTTCTTTGGCAATATGAAATGCCTACGGTAAATGCCATACGCTATTTGAGGCCGAGGGTCTCTTCGAGGCCGAAAACAATATTCATATTCTGAACCGCCTGGCCCGATGCACCTTTTACCAGATTGTCAATTGCCGAGAAGATTATTATTCTGCCCTTTGCACGCGTTGCAAAGATGTGGCAGTAGTTTGTACCTGCGACGTCTTTAACGGTTGGGGCATCACTGCGTATCTGCACAAAATGCTCGCCAGCGTAGAAATCGTTATAAAGTTTGAGAAGTTTTTCGTTGCTGATTTTTCCTTTCGGCTGACAATATACGGTCGAGAGAATTCCCCTGTCAAAAGGTCCCGCATGGGGCTGAAACAATATCTGGACATTGGAATCGGCAATTTCGCCGGCGATTTGTTCCATCTCCGGCATATGGCGGTGTGAGCCGACCCCATAAGCAAACAGGTTCTCATTCATGTTCGGAAAATGAAATTTGCTCGAGGGATTTCGGCCTGCCCCGGATACACCGGTTACCGCATTGACGATAATCGAGTCTGTTTCAATAAGGCCTTCTTTAAGCAGCGGGGCTATGGCCAGCAAAGCGCCGGTAGGATAACAGCCGGGGTTGGCAATTAGGTCCTTACCTTTTATATCTTCGCGGAACAGCTCCGGCAGGCCATAAACTGCCCGACCCAGATTAACTGCATCTGTGTGCTTTACCTCGTAGAATTTCTCGTAAACGCTTATATCCTTGAGCCGATAGTCCGCACTAAAATCAATGACTTTTAGCCCGGCCGCCAGAAATTTCGGCACAAACCCCATAGAGACCTTATGCGGCAGACAGCAAAGAGCAACGTCGGCCAGGCCCGACAGTTTGTCGAAATCCAACGGCTCGATTTGCAAATCGCATCGGCCCTTAAACTGGCCAAAGACATCCCTTACCGCCCCGCACTCCTGCGGCAGCGCTGTTAGATAGACCAGCTTCGCCTCACTGTGCCGCAGGATTATCCGTATCGATTCAGCACCGGTATATCCACTTGCGCCGATGATAGCAACTCGCACCATTTCTTCTGCCCTTATAAGAAAATAGCCGCTAAGATTAGCTCTCGGCGGCTATTGTAATACTCCACAGACCAATTTGCAAACTAACGTTTCGAAAACTGAAATCTCCGCCTTGCGCCTCTCTGGCCCGGCTTTTTCCTTTCGACCATCCTGCTGTCACGGGTAAGATGTCCGCCGTCCCGCAGCACCTGCAGATAATTCTCGTCATAGTTTCTCAAAGCCCGGGCAATCCCAAGTCGTGTGGCGCCGGATTGTCCGGAAGTCCCGCCACCTTTGACATTGATAAAAACATCAAACGACTTTTCCCCCTCAACCTCTTTCAGAGGGGCCTTAACTGCCTTTCTGTCCTGTTCACGAGGAAAGTAATCTCCAAGCTCTTTTTTGTTAATCAGCAATTTGCCGTCGCCAGGCTTGATTCTAACTCTCGCGACAGAGCTTTTACGTCTGCCTGTTCCCCACCAGAAACCGCCCTTATCAGGCCCCTTCTTAGCTGGTTCCGCCGACGGTTGCGGCTCTTGGACTGCAGCCTTTGCGCCTATGTTAATGGTCGGTTTTTTAGTTTTAGTCTCTGCCATAATTTGCGTTCTTTCTCGGTTCCGATCTTACAGAACAACTCCCTTAAAACAGTTCTATCTTTTCAGGTTTCTGGGCCTGGTGATTGTGTTCCGGGCCGCGATAAACCTTCAATTTTTTCAGCATCACTCTGCCTAATTTATTCTTCGGCAGCATCCGCCTTACCGCTAATTCAATTACCTTTTCAGGTTTCTTTGCCATCATATCGGCAAAGCTGACGAATTTATGCCCGCCGGGAAAATGCGTGTAATAATCGTACTGTTTCACCTGAGCCTTTTTGCCGGTAAGCTTTACCTTTTCAGCGTTTACGACAATTACATAATCGCCTGTATCGACGTGAGCCGTATATGTGGGCTTGTTTTTTCCCATAAGAATCGGCGCTATCTTTGCAGCCATTCGGCCCAAAATGGCCCCTTCGGCATCCACAATAACCCACTTATGCTCAACCTCACCTTTTTTTGCCATAAAGCTCTTCATAGTAAAACTCTCATCAAGCACCAAAAAGCTACAATCTTAGCGAATCCGGGCGGCCTGTCAAACTTTTTCTGGGGTGAAAAATTCAAGAATTTGGGCTTCGTCCTATCAATGAGTAAGTGGGCCGGTTGAAATTGGGTTTGATTGGGTTTGTTTTGGCTTTGATTGGCTTTGAATTGGGTTTGAAGTGGGTTTGAATTGGGTTTGTATTGGGTTTGTATTGGGTTTGTATTGGGTTTGTATTGGGTTTGAATTGGGTTTGTTTTTCCCGCGTTCACCAAGTGTCCTTTTTTCATAATCCTTTGTTAATACTTTGGTTACGTTCATTTGACTTTTTCGGAAATTGGGTTTGTTTTGCATAAAAAGTCTGATTTGTAAAGCGCTCATGACATCTGTAAATGTATCTTTACGGTTGTAGAGCGATTTACAGGCACGTAAGTCGTTTATTAATCGTTGATTACGCAGATTATGCGGGTTTTTTAGCCACAAAAATGCACAAAAAGCACAAAGGAACAAAGAAAATAGCCATAGGTGGCACAGAGATATTAGCCGGCTTGGTGTTTTCGGCAAACTCTGCTCTAAAAGTGAGCTTTTGACGCAGAGACTTGCCTTCGTCCACAAGGCCATCAAAATGGCCTTTTTCAGAAGCCGGCGAAATAAGTGTTTATTTGTCATTAATACACCAAAATGTTTAATACTTTGGCTTTTATGATGCAAAATAATGCTTTTTTGTGTGTATCTGCTGATACTAAGACTTGCGGTTCTCCGCTAAATCTGGCGCCTGCTGGCGGTTTACGTTTACCTTCTGGTAAACATACAGGTATTTTAACATATATTCAAACAATAGTCAATAAAAAAAATAAAAAGAATTCACCGCAGAGATCACAGAGGGCGCAGAGAGAAAAAAGTTTATCAGGTAATCAGGAGGTGAATATCCAATATCGAACAAGGAATGTCGAATGTCGAAGTGAAGGGGGAATTAGAGGATTAGTGGATTAGGGAATTGTCGATTCTCGATGCTCGAAAACTGTCTCTCCCGTAGGGGATGGCTTACGCCACTGTCTGAAGCTAAAAAGTACCACCTGAGGGTGCAGGCGGACACCTTTAATTCCTTCGAAATTGCCGAATGGTACTTATAGTCCGTAGACCTTTTGTCCAGATGATGGTTCACTATTTGACATGATAGAATTATCTCGAATAAAGGTAAAGAGATCATTCGGAGATACAGTACGTCATCTCCGAAAAGAGCGTGGCTTATCTCAAGAAGGTTTGGCCCTGGCCTCGGGTATAGACCGGAGTTACATTGGTGGTGTGGAGCGAGGAGAACGTAACATAAGCTTGTTGAACATTGTTGCTATATCCCGGGCTCTCGGGGTGAAACCACCTTGTCTTCTTGAGGGAGTTGAGTAATGCGTTCTCCATACAAAGGCGTACCTACCAATAAGTGGTCAGAGGTCACGCGTAAGCTTGTTGACAAGCATCCGTTGTCAACACAGGAGATAGTAGATGTCGTCTTGAGTTCTTGGGATTCAATTTTTGCGTCCGGTATTGGCCCAAAGGGTTTCCGGATTGGGAAAGATATATTCCCCAAACCTCAGATTATGGGATTCTTCTTGCACGAACTGATACCGCTAGAGCTGGCGGCGAGGAATAGAGGCATATGGCGGGGTGATATCTCTTCGGATGATAAGGACATCGTCTATATTCCCGATAGCATCTACTCTATTGAGCTTAAGACATCCTCTAATCCTCGCCATATCTATGGTAATCGAAGTTACGCACAAGCGAGTTCGAGAGGAAAGAAGGCGAAGTCTGGATATTACATAGCCGTTAATTTCGGGAAGTTCACCGATAAAAAGAGTCGTCCACAGATAAGACTAATTCGCTTCGGATGGATCGACTCATGTGACTGGATAGGGCAAAAAGCCGCGACGGGTCAGCAATCGAGGCTCCACCCTGATGTTGAAAGTTATAAGCTACTGGAACTTTATTCCCCAAGCTCAAAATAGGATTCCTTGTCGCTGCGCGTTCTCTCGTTCCCTCTTAAACCTTTCGTATCGATCAATTGCGAGGTCACAGTAATGATGGCTAATCTCGATGCCCAAGAACAATCTTCCGAGGCCTGCGGACGCAATGCCAGCAGAACAAGAACCTGCAAATGGATCCAAGACGAGTTCTCCTGGATTCGATGATGCTCGCACAATGCGTTCGACGACTCCCAGCGGAAACTGGGCCGGATGATCAGTGCGTTCTCTAGAGCTTCTTCTTGCACCTGTAGTCACCTTAGGGAATTCCCACACATCGGTAGGATTCTTTCCAAGCGGGTTACAGCGATACTTTCCATTTTTCTTTTGATTAGGGTACTTCACATTCGGGTCACGAATATCGTCGAGGTTGAATGTGTATTTCGTTCGGTCTTTCACATAGAAAAGCCACTTTTCATTTCGCGGACTCAACCTACGTTTAGCAGCCACGCCAGCCCCATACTTCCAAACAACTTCCTGCAAGAGATAAAAAGGTGATTTGTTCCAGATGAGGTATGAAATCGGGACGCAGAAACCACCCCCAGGTACTTCAAGATACCCAAGGTTAAGCCAAAAAGCTCCTTGTTGGTTGGTTACCTTGTATACTTGAGTCATCCAACCTGAGCACCAGTCCACGTATTCCCCCACAGAAATAGGAGTTTCGTATTCCTTTCCAATGTTGTAGGGCGGTGAAGTTAGTGTAAGGTCGACAGGGATATCTATGCTCTCCAGTCTCGCGAGTAGCTCACAACAGTCACCGCGATATAGAATAAAACCCGGATGTGAGTAAGCCGGTTTGCCAATAGCCTTTCTGAGAATCTTCTCGATCTCCATATGGGTAGACTCGATCTGCTGGCACAAATTCTCTGAGAAAGGACGCAAAAGGGATGATGCTGCCATTTGAGTGGGCTTATGTGGCTCGATGCCGTTTACCACATAGCGATTGTGATTTTTGTCAAAAATCCTACGTCGGGAGCGTTCGCCTAATTCTATAGTCATTTTTTCATAATTCCTTATGGAGTAAATACCATGATGTAAATCTGGGAAACCTTACTTATTTCTCCCTTTCATTGAGGTCCTTTCGTTTCTCGCATAGTGTTCTCCAAACAGATAAGTTAAATTACTTTGTTCGGCATCTGTGAGCGTTAGACTATAAAACGAGAGTCTGTTTGTCAACAATTTAATCAATAGAATTGCGACAGAGGGCACAGAGAGAAAAAAGTTTATCAGGTAATCAGGTAAACAGGAAGTGGATATCAGGGGAACAGGGGGCAGGAAGGGAAATTAAAAATCAAAATGTAAAATGCAAAAAGAATGATATCAGAAGGAATAAGGATTAATCAATTTTAGGAGCAGCCCATTGAGTTGCCGCAGTTGAAGCACTTGTAGCAGGTGCCGTTGCGGACCGTAAGCGAGCCACAAACATCGCAGGCCGGGGCATCGCTACTGAAATGCGCGAATTGGGCGTTGAATTGCTCCAAAACCTTCACTTCAGACTGCGATGGCCCAGATGCCTCAGCAACACCTGAGCCCACCAAGGCCCCGATTAGATTCGCAGGGCCAGTAAATCTGCTTGCCAAAGCCGGAGAGGGCTGCTTAGCTGAGGCTGAAAAATCCTGCTTTCCATGAACAGCCGTCTCTGCTTTAATTTTCGTCCCGGCTTTTGCTTCGGCAATCTTTTGTGCCAGGTCTTTGGTCTTTTTAACCAGCTCTCTGGCGGTCGTTGTGTTTTTGCTTACCGTTGGAACCGGCCTTGCTGCCCTATTAGGAATGTTCTCATCCGCATAGCCAGGTAGAAACTGACAGCCCAGCCAGCAGAAAATGTAATCAATCAGGCTTTTTGCAAATGGTATATCCTTGTTCGATGTCATTCCTGACGGCTCAAACCGGGCGTGACGGAACTTATCTACCAGGGTGATTAGAGGCACACCATACTGCAGTGCCATTGAAGTACAGGTGCCTATAATATCCATAAGGCCACCGACGGTGCTGCCCTCCTTGGCCATGGTGATAAAGAGCTCACCAGGCTGACCGTCCTCGTACAGCCCCACCGTCAGGTAACCTTCATGTCCTGCGACAGAGAATTTATGCGTTATACTTTGGCGTGTGTCCGGCAGCCGTCGCCTGAATGGCCTGGCTGGGCTGGACACTTCAGCAGCATCTTTGGCCCTGGTTTTCCTGTGCTTTTTGGTAGAAACAGGCTGCAGCTTCTTAGACCCATCGCGATAGATTGCCACCGCCTTTAACCCGAGCTTCCATCCTTCCATATACGCTACGCCAATTTCTTCAGTTGTACTTTCCTTTGGCATATTAACCGTTTTGCTTATAGCACCGGATATAAACGGCTGCACCGCAGCCATCATTTTCAGATGTGCCATATAGTGAATATGCCTTTTGCCGATCCGTGGCTTAAAAGCACAATCAAAGATTGGCAAATGGTCCGAGTTAAGCTTTTGGGCCCCCTCGATAGTTTCATTTTCATCCATATAGTCGCAGATTGATTTGATATCGTCGGCGCTATAGCCGAGCCGATCCAGAGCCATTGGCACGGTTTTGTTAACAAGTTTGAGCATTCCACCGCCAGCCAATAATTTGTATTTGACTAATGCTATGTCCGGCTCGATGCCTGTGGTATCACAATCCATCATAAAGCCGATAGTCCCCGTCGGCGCAAGGACGGTTGCCTGAGCGTTACGAAAGCCGACCTTGGAGCCGGCGTCAAAAGCCTCATTCCAGGCGTCCTTGGCAGCATTGCGCAGATAGTCCGGACAATGAGATTCTGGAATATCATAAGCGTGCTGGCGGTGCATATTTATAACCCTAAGCATCGCATCGGTGTTCTTGTCAAATTCCTCAAAAGGCCCCATAAGCTGCGCTATTTCGGCACTTGCCGCGTAAGCCGCTCCCGTCATTATAGCGCTGACTGCGGCAGCCAATGCCCTTGCCTGGTCGGAATCATAAGCAAGTGCCTGGCTCATAACAACAGAGCCAAGATTGGCGTAACCGAGGCCAAGTGGACGGAACAAACGGCTGTTTCCGGTAATTGATTTGTCCGGATAGCTTCCATTATCAACCAGAATCTCCTGAGCAATGATGAACAGCCGAACCGCCTTCTTGAAGCCGACAACGTCGAAAGAGCTGTCCTCTTTGCGAAACTTCATAAGGTTCAGTGAAGCCAGATTGCAGGCCGAATCATCGATGAACATATATTCACTGCAGGGGTTTGAGGCGTTAATCGGCCCCGACTTCGGGCAGGTGTGCCAGCGGTTGATTGTACTGTGGTATTGCAGGCCCGGATCGCCGCAAATCCTTGTACCCTCGGCAATTAGCTCCATTAGCTGGCGTGCCGAATGCTCCTGCATTTTTTCGCCCGTTGTTACAGCATAGGTAGCCCACATGCCATCTTTTTCCACCGCTTGCATAAACTCATCGGTTACACGCACAGAAAGATTGGAATTTTGAAACATGACGCTGTTATACGCTTCGTTGTTATAATCACCGTTGTAGCCGGCCTCAATAAGTGCCCGGGCCTTTTCCTCCTCCTCAGTCTTGCAGGTAATGAATTCTTTAATATCAGGATGCTTGACCTTCAGTGACTGCATTTTTGCGGCCCTGCGGGTTTTTCCGCCCGATTTAATCACCGCTGCTATCTGGTCATAAACCCGCATAAAACTCAAAGGCCCCGACGGTTTGCCTCCGCCGGAGAGCTTCTCTTTACTGCTTCGCAGTGTTGAAAGGTCGGTGCCGGTTCCTGAGCCGTGCTTGAACAGCATTGCTTCGCTTGTTGCCAGCCGCATTATATCTTCCATCGAGTCCTTGACCGACTGGATAAAGCAGGCTGATGCCTGTGGATACTCATAGCTGTTTTCACAGGCAACCGCTTCTCTGCGCTGTGGGTCCCAATGGAAATTGTGTTTGCTGCCGGCAATACCATAGACATCGAAAAGCCCCACATTGAACCATACAGGCGAATTAAATGCCCCGTACTGATTTACACACAACCAGGTCAACTCATTGTAGAAAGCCTCAGCATCCTCGTTAGTGGCGAAGTAACCGTCTCTTTTTCCGCGGTCAGCGATCATTTTGCAGACGCGGTGGACAAGCTGCTTTACCGAATGCTCCCGCAGGCCAGTCTCGACATCACCATAGAAGTATTTGCTCACCACCACCTTTGTCGCCAACTGGCTCCACGACGCGGGCACTTCGATATTGTCTTGCTCAAAGATCGCTTGCCCGCTATCGCCGGTGATCTTGACCGAACGCCTCTCCCATTCGAGCTGTTCAAAGGGATGCACACCTGGGGTTGAAAAGAAATGTTCTATCCTCAAACCTCTCGATTTGGGGGCATCCAGAACGGTTTTTAGCTCAGATTGCTCGCTCTTAAATGGGTTTTCAGGCTCGAAGTTATAGGACATTTATACGCCTCCATGCGACCTATAGAAATAACAATATGTAGAAAAAATTGCACGAGGTACACAATATATAGTCGGTAAAAACAAGTTACAAACTTAATTATGAATTGAATTACTGTAAAGATAAAAGTCAGAAATTTTTGGGTAAATTTATTGGCTCTGCCGTTAATCCTTGTAACAGTTGAACCTACGAAAGAAAAATTTTTTTAGAAAGAAGCAATGTGTTTTTCGATAATCTCACAATGTTGTTACTATAAAGATATGTCAGCCGAAACAGACGACAAATTTGAAGCAATTCGTGAAAGGATAAAGAGCTTCCCAGCCGGCCCCGGCCTTTACTTTATGAAAGGCCCGGCCGATAAGGTCCTTTACATCGGCAAGGCCAAAAATCTCCGCGCCAGAGTCAGCAGCTATTTTCAGCAAGGCAGCGACCTTGCCGATGCACGCGGGCCGAAAATCACCGAAATGATAAGCAAAGTCAAAACCGTCGATTTCCTGGAAACCGAAACGGAAGTCGACGCTGTGCTTACCGAAGCCCGCCTGATTAAGGATATTCGCCCGCCTTACAATACAGACCTCGTCGATGACAAAACCTTTCCGTATCTGGAAATTACCACAGGAGACGATTTTCCGGGCGTCCATATCACTCGAAAACCCCGGCCAACCGGCAGCAGACTATTCGGGCCCTTCGCAGGTGCCAAGGATCTGCGGCAGGTTATGGTAATATTGCAAAAAATATTCAAGTTTCGAACCTGCAACCTAAATATCAAAGAAGCAGACCCAAAGCGTAAATTTTTCCGCCCTTGTCTTTTATACAGCATAAAGCAGTGCGCCGCCCCCTGTGCAGCAAAAATCGACAAAAGCGAATACAAAAAAATCGTTACCGACCTTATAAAATTCCTGCGCTCGAAGCGTTCGACAATTCTGCGGCAGCTAAGGAAGCAGATGGCCGAGGCGGCCCAAAAGCTTAAATACGAGAAAGCTGCGATGTTTCGCGACCGTATCCGACTGATTGAACGGCTTGACCGCCGGGGCACGCCCGACGAAAACGTTCAGCCGGAAGTCTTCGCCACTGACCCTACCGAAGCCCTCGTACAACTACGAAAACTGCTGCAAACACCGGAGCCGGTCAGGATTATCGAGGGCATCGATGTTGCCAATATTGCCGGGGCCGATGCAGTCGGCTCGCTGGTGAAATTCATTGACGGCAGGCCCTTCAAAAGCGGCTATCGGCGATTCAAAATCAAAACCGTCAAGGGCATCGACGACTATGCAATGATTGCCGAGGTGGTCAAACGCAGATACAAATATGCAATGAGGGGTGAAGAACTCTGGCCCGACCTTGTTTTAATCGACGGCGGCCTCGGCCATCTGCACGCTGCTGAAGAAGCTTTTAGGGAAATGAACGCCCCGACTGTTAAAATCGCCTCAATTGCCAAAAAGCAAGAGCATATTTTCCTGCAGGGAAGCTCTAAACCGTTGAAATTGCCCCCCCATTCGCCTGCCCGCAAACTGCTGCAATACGTCCGGGACGAAGCCCACCGCTTCGCTCAGCATTACCACCACATCCTGCGAAGCAAAAAAATGATAGGCAAAAAGTCTCAGAAAGACAAATATTGATGATGTCTTGACATCATGACGATTTAGCATTATAATGTTAATCGTGAGGTGCTAATATGAAGACTAATACGAAAAGAACTACAATTTACCTGGATCCCCAGTTGCATCGTGCATTACGCCTAAAAGCAGCAGAAACAGAACATTCGATGTCAGAATTAGTTGAAGAGGCGATTAAGCTTTCTTTAGCAGAGGATTCCATTGATTTGGCGGCTTTCGAGCAGCGCAGGAAAGAGCCAAGCCTGGCGTTTGAGGATGTTTTGAAGAAGCTCAGAAAAAATGGTAAAATATAGAATAACCATAAAAAAATCCGCTGCAAAAGAGCTGGCAGACATCCCAAAGAAAGACCTGCCGAAAATCGTCAAACGCATTCAAACACTGGCCCAAAATCCAAGACCTCACGGCTCGCAGAAGCTTTCGCGCAAAGAACAATATCGTGTTAGACAAGGAGATTACAGAATAGTCTATTCTGTCGACGATAAAGTTTTGGCAGTAGATGTAGTCAAAATCGGCCCCAGGCGAGAAGTCTATCGCCCCTAAGGGGGCTGACAACACTAAAGGGCAAGCCAAGCAGCAAGAGAGTGGCACGTTCGAGTACGATTGTTACCAACACGGCATAGGCAGCTCTGCCCTGGGTCAAGACGTTCTTGCGATCGACTTTGCTTTATCCGCGTCTACAATCAATTCTACATGCCCGCAGTCATAACACATGATGGTGTCAATAGGAACTCCCGTCGTGAGCACCGTTACTAACTTAGCATTCTTGGGACGAGAATAAATCTTCCCGGTGGATTGAAACTCACCATCTTCAAGATTAGTGCCGCCACATCTCAAACATTTCCTTTCTTCACTCATAATGCAACCTTTCACCTGATATTTCCTATAAAAATTCTACACAGCTATACTGGTACCCTCCGCTCTTTCCTGTTAACAGTGCATCTGAACCCAGCTTATTTCTATTTCGGTCTTTTTCGAATGTCGCGTTACTACCTCTCGCACAGGCTGCCAAACAAGGCCAGAAAGGGCAAAATCGGCGCTGTAAAAAAGTGTTTTCGGACTAAACTGGAGTTTTTCGGAAGCTCTAAAAAAGGCAGAAGGAAAAGAAATCTGTTGCCGATATACAACTATCGTCCTTTGTATCCGGTCTGGGTATGGAGCATTTCTATAAAGGCCAACATATTTTCGAGCGAGACATCGCCCTCGACGGCGTGGGCCGGGGCGAAGATATATCCGCCATCTTTGCCTGCTTTTAGCAGTTTGGTTGTTGCACTCTTAACATCTTCTACCGAACCGTATGGCAGGGTCTGCTGCGTGGACAGCCCCCCGTGAAACGCAAGCCGGCCCCTGTATCTTTTCATAAGGTCAAAGACGTCCATAACCTCCGGCTGAAACGGATTGAAGCAGTTGAGGCCGATTTCAATCAAATCATCAAACAACTCATCTACTTTGCCGCACGAATGAATCATGACGTATTTGCCGGCCTCCCGAACCACCGCGTACATCCGCTTCAACTCCGGGTAAATAAACTGGCGCCAGAGGCGCAGCCCCATCTGCAAGCCCGTCTGCTGGCCCCAGTCATCGCCGAAATAAACTGCGTCTATATCATATTTCAAAGCCTGCCTAACCTGGGCGATATTATAGTCGGCTATCGTACGCAACAGCTCACGCACAAAGTCCGGATGGTCCAGGAAATCCATAAGCAAGTTTTGCATACCACGAAGAGTCCATGCCCGCTCATAAAGTGAAAAACCAATCTTAAAAACTCGAAAACAATCACTATACCTGGATATCTTTTCAGGAACGTCCTCAAAAAAACGTCTATCGAGCGGGTCGGGGAACTCATATCTCTCGAGCGTAGGCTCCGGCAAAAGACATCCCTCAACAATGCCTATGTCCTTGTCCACACTGCGGTCCCACACGACACCGAAAACGTCACGGAACCGATCATTACCAAGAGCAGTGAAAAAGCCGATATCACTGCCAAGCTTGACAAAATGGTTATCTAAAAGTCTGTCTAAATCCTCCTCGCCAAAGTGCTTTCGCAACTTTTCAGCCGCCTCTACGGTAAAGCCGCAGTGCCACGGTACATACGGGACCTTCCGGCCCTCAATGGCCAGCTTAACCACTTCTCTTTTGTCCATTAGCCGGGTTCCCAAATTAAATAAATCAGGAGGGTATTTTTCAGGAGCATATTGAAATTTCATCAAGTGTTTTCTTCGACAAGCCGGTCAGGCGAACATCATCGCCGAAACGCTCAATTTCAACGTGATGTAAGCCTACAGCTTCGGTCAATTCTGCCATCGACAGGCTTATTGCGACGCTGCCCTGTCGGCCGAGTATCTTCGGTGCGATATAAACGACAATTTGGTCGACGAGTCGCTCCTTCAAAAATGAGGCTATTACTGTCGGCCCACCTTCGACAAGTAATTGAGTGACGCCGCGTTTAGCTAATTCACAAGTGAGAAAATATAGATTAGAGCGGCCCTGTGCATCCGGGTAAGCAAGCACTTCAGCTCCCTTTCGGGTAATCCTCTCCACAGTTTGGGGATTTACCCGGAGCGCTTGTTGACTCGTTAAGATTAGCACAGGGGCTTCTTTAGCCGTTGCAAGCAGCTTGCAATCCAACGGAATCCTTAAATTGCTGTCGAGAACAATTCTGGTGGCTTGTTTGCCTTTGCTCGGCCGGGCCCCGTTAGAAGTAAGTCCCTGTGGAGCACTGGCGGACTTTTGGTGCGGGCTTCTAACGGGGCGGGCTGTCAATAGTGGGTCGTCAGCGATTACCGTATTGACACCTACCAATATGCCTGAAGCCCGACGGCGCAGTTTGTGCACGTCTTTTCTGCTTTCTTCTCCCGAAATCCACTGGGACCCGTGCCCCGCCCAGGCCATCTTGCCGTCGATGCTTTGTGCCCATTTCAATATCACCCAGCACTTGCCGGTAGTAGCAAATTTGATAAAAGGGGCATTTAGCAGACGCGCTTGCAGTTCACAAACACCGGTTTGTACCTCGATTCCCGCATTGCACAGTTGCTTGACGCCTTTGCCGTTAGCGTGCTCCGAGGGATCAATCGTTGCCACGACAACCTTTGCCACCCCAGCGGCAATTATTGCATCCGTACAAGGCCCGGTCTTTGCCTGATGACAACACGGCTCAAGCGTAACATACATCGTAGCTCCCCGCGGATTAACACTCAGCGTTTTGCAATCTTCCAGAGCGTTTATCTCTGCGTGGGGGCCGCCAAATTTCTTGTGCCAGCCCTTCCCGATAACCTGATTTGCTTTTACAATAACGGCCCCGACTGCCGGATTCGGCTCGACTGAGCCGATACCTCGCCGCGCCAACTTCAAGGCGGCCTGCATATATTTCTTGTCCTGGTCAGCCATTTACGATGGCCCCTTACCAAGCATGTCGAGAAATTGTTTTTCGTTTATCACCTTGACTCCCAGCTTCTGCGCTTTGTCAAGCTTGCTCCCTGCTTCTTTGCCGGCTAATACAAAATCGGTTTTCGAACTGACGCTGGAGGATGCCTTTCCGCCTGCCTGTCTGATCGCCTGCTCTGCCTCTTGACGGCTAAATCTTTCCAAAGTGCCCGTAACAACAATTGTTTTTCCCAACAGCTTATCTGACCGCTTCATCTTTGGCTGCTTTGGTTTTACCCCTTCAGCTAATAACTCATCGATAACCGCCCGATTCTTCGGGTTGCGAAAGTATTCATAGACGCTTTCTGCCATTGTTGGGCCGATTTGGTCTATCGCCTCAAACGTTTCCACATCGGCAGCCATAAGTGCCTTAAGCGAGCCGAAGTGCTCAGCAAGAATCTGCGCCGATTGGCCACCAATGTGGCGGATACCCAGAGCAGCAAGCAGCCGCCATAACGGCTGGGTCTTGCTCTTTTCGATGCTGTCGATTACATTGCCGGCACTTTTCTCAGCCATCCGCTCCAGTTCGATTAGCTGAGACTTCTGCAGTTTATAGAGGTCTGCAAAATTTTTTACCAGGCCAGTGTCAACTAATTGCTCGATTAAGGCGTCTCCTAAATTCTCGATATCCATCTGGCCCCGACCGGCAAAATATTTCAAACGCTCTTTCAATTGGCCAAGGCAATCCGGATTCGAGCACCGGATGTAGACGCCCTCTTCGTCCTTGGCCACCACAGAGCCGCAACTCGGACACGTCGTGGGTATTTCAAAGGGGACGTTGACGGCAGCTTTTGTTTTCACCTCGATTACCTGTGGTATTATCTCGCCGGCCTTTTCAATTACCACAGTGTCGCCTACGCCGACATCGAGCCGAGCCAATTCGTCGAAGTTGTGCAGGCTTGCCCGCTTAACGGTCGTCCCAGACAGTTGAACGGGAGTCAAATTGGCCACCGGCGTCAAAATCCCGCTTTTGCCAACCTGTACATCGATAGACTCGACAATTGTCTCAGCACGCTCGGCAGGAAATTTGTAGGAAATGCACCATCGAGGGGCCCTGCCGGTGGCACCGAGGATGTCCCGCTGGTCGAAACGATTAATTTTTATCACCATTCCATCAATATGGTAGTTGAGCTTTGGCTGCTTTTCGGTCCACTTAAGACAGATATTTATTACCTCGTCGATATTTTTTGCCCTTTTGATATTAGAATTGACGGGTAATCCGAGTTTCTTGAATTTTTGTAGCGTTTGGTAATGATTTCCAGCTAATGGCTGCGAAAGCTCGCCGGTCGCATAGGCAAAAAATGAGAGATTCCTTTCAGCTGTGATTCTCGCATCGAGCAACTTCAAAGAGCCCGCGGCAGCGTTTCGGGGATTGGCAAATACAGGCTCGCCGACCTCTACGCGAAGTCTGTTTAGCTCGACAAATGCGGTGGTCGGCATATAGACCTCGCCGCGGACTTCAAGCACATCGGGAATTTTGCCATCGCCCAATAGCACAAGCGGGACAGCCTTAATTGTGCGGACATTGGCGGTAACATCATCGCCCACTTCGCCGTCGCCGCGAGTGGCAGCCGTTACAAGCTCGCCATTTTCATAGCGAAGACTTATCGCAAGGCCGTCAATTTTCAATTCGACCACATAATCGTAATCTTCCCCCTGCTTGTTGCCGGCAGGGGCAAGTTGCTTGCGAACTCTTTCGTCGAACGCCCTTAGCTCCTCGGCGTTATACGTATTGTCCATACTGAGCATTGGCACCGCGTGCCTGACGGTCGCGAAGCCTTCGAGAGGCCGTTCCGAAACCCGCTGCGTTGGCGAATCTGGCGTTACAAATTGGGGATTTGCCTGCTCTAATTCCTTGAGCTCGGCAAAGAGCTTGTCATATTGCCGGTCGCTGATTTTCGGCTGATTGAGCACGTAATAGAGGTAATCATGCTCTCGTATTTCCTTGCGGAGCTGCTGGATTCGCTTTTTTGCATCCTTGCCCATAACAGTTGATTTATATCCTGTTCAGCGCTATTTTGCAAGCCCCGTTAGATGCAAAATGCTTCCGGGGAAAAACCATCTAATTTGAGAAAGCATCTAACGGGGCAAGACTTTGGTTATCATAACGCCTGGCAGCGAAAAAAATTTCCACAAGTAAGGATGGACAACGGCAGTGGACTCGGTTAATATCAAACATAAATGGCCTGTGCATTTGTAATTTGTGAAAACAGGACGTTTTTATTTTTTTCTATACCGATATGTCGAGTGGTGCATAACCAAACGAAGTGTTGGAGACAAGCGCGAATGTGCAGAAGTGATAATCTGATTAACGCTGTTCTCGAACGGGCGCAAGAGATAGACGGCAGAAAGAAGCTGGCATGTGCTGAGGCATTTGAACTGGCGCAGGAATTCGGTGTAGAAGTCGCTGAAATCGGCCATATTTGCAATCAGCAGAATATAAGAATCTGTAAGTGTCAGCTCGGCTGTTTTCAATAACACAGTTAGCAGGACAAGAATATGAAGAAGTTAAGGACGAGATTTAAACTCTGGCTCAGTAGCAAAGATGCTGAAGGCGTTTTCGGTGACGGCAAGTGGCGGCTGCTCAAAAACATCGATACCGAAGGCTCATTGAAGGCAGCCAGTCATTCGCTGCGTATAAGCTACCGAAAGGCGTGGGGCGACTTGAAGAAAGCACAGCAATGTCTGAATGTCCCTCTGGTCGAGAAACAGCGAGGAGGCATACAGGGTGGCCGAACCGCACTAACCGAGCAAGGCAAAAAATGGGTAAACGCTTACACGAGATTTCGCAGCGACATCGAAAAGGCGGTAGATAAGGCATACGAAAAACATATCAAGGAACTTGTAAAGTGAACAAAATCGCAAAGACGATCTTAATTCTTCTGGCTCTGAGCTTTTTGGTGCTGACCGGGTTTGTGATTCGTGGCTCGCGGCTTGCGCCTTATTCGGGTCACAATTCACAACAGCTGATTATTTTTCACGCAGGCAGCCTCGCCGTTCCTTTCAAACAGATATGTGAAGAATTCAACGGCTATTTCCCTGATGTGAAAATTATTCGCGAAGCGGCGGGCAGCCGGGTATGTGCCCGTAAAATTGCGGATTTAAATAGACGCTGTGATATTATGGCATCAGCAGATTACACAGTGATTGAAAAGCTGCTGATTCCTGAATACGCCGAGTGGAATATTAAGTTCGCAACCAATGAAATGGTTATTGCATTTCACAAGGACTCGCACGCTGCCGGCCAAATCAACAAAGACAATTGGCATAAAATTTTGCTGCAAAAAGATGTTTCTTTCGGCAGGTCTGACCCAAATGCGGACCCATGCGGGTATCGGGCTGTGCTTACAATAACGTTGGCGGAAAAATTCTATAAAAGGCCCGGCCTCGTCGACAGGATGCTGGCAAAAGACCGAAGATACATCCGTCCCAAGGAAGTTGATTTACTGGCGCTTTTGGAAGTGGGTGAGCTGGATTACGTTTTCATATACCGCAGCGTTGCTGAGCAGCACAAGCTTGCGATTGTAGTGCTGCCCGACGAGGTCAATCTCAAGAAAGCCAAGTTATCCGATTTGTACAAGACTGCTTCGGTCCGTATAACGGGCAATATGCCCGGAACCCTTATCACTAAAGTTGGTGAGCCGATAGTATACGGCGTTACCATACCGAAGAATGCGCCGAATCGTGAGCTTGCGATGGCATTTTTGACCTTTTTGCTCGATGCAGATAAGGGCGGAGCAATTCTTGAAAAGAACGGCCAGACCTTGGTAGCTCCTTCACCTACGAATACTTTTGACAAGCTTCCGGAGTGTTTGAAAATCTTTGCGCTTCCAAAAGCAAAAAAAATTAACCGCAGAGTGCGCAGAGGAGGAAAGAATCTTGTTATTTACTCAAAAGTGAGCACTTTTTGCTGTCATTCTGAGGCGAAGCCGAAGAATCCGGCCAACGAAGAGGAGATTCTTCACTTCGCTACGCTCCGTTCAGAATGACAGGGGTTCGATATACGAGATAGGAGATGCGAGATACAAAATACGAGAAACGAGATACGAGATACGAGCCGCTTTCGCTGGCCTTTGCCGCACTCGGTGGGCTTGTGCTGCTGTTCATTGTCGCCCCGCTGGCAAGTATGTTTGTGAGCTGTTCGGTGCCGGAACTTGCCGAGACGGCAAAAGACGCTGAAGTCCGAAGCAGTATTTGGCTTACATTGTGGACCTCGATGGCGGCAACTATGCTCTTCGCTATTGCCGCTGTTCCTTTTTCGTATTTGCTGGCGCGAAAGGACTTTCCATTGAAAGGCCTTGTCACGGCCATTATCGACCTTCCAATCGTGATACCACACTCGGCGGCGGGAATAGCACTGTTCGGTATTGTCTCCAAGAACGGCGTCTTGGGAAAGGCTGCGGCAAGAATGGGATTTAGTTTCATCGGCACCCCCGCGGGCATAATGGCGGCAATGGCTTTTGTCAGCATTCCGTACCTCTTAAATTCTGCGCGAGATGGTTTTCTTGCTGTCCCTGTTCGCCTTGAAAAGGCTGCGCTCAGTCTCGGAGCAAGTCCTTTGAGAGTATTCCTGACGGTCTCGGTACCCCTGGCATGGCGGTCGATTCTGTCCGGTTCGATTTTGATGTGGGCCAGGGGAATGAGCGAGTTCGGAGCGGTATTGATTATCGCTTATCATCCAATGACTACACCGGTGCTGATATATGAGCGTTTCGGTGCTTTCGGCCTGAAGTACGCCCGGCCGGCGGCGGTCCTTTTCATCACGGTGTGTCTGGTGTTTCTTGTAGTGTTGAGGCTTTTGGCGGGAGGTAAAAATAATGCTCAGCGTTAGAGAAATCTGCAAAAACTTGACACCCTTCGCTATAAAGAATGTGTCGTTCGAGGTCTCCGGCAGCCAGTATTTTGTTCTCTTAGGGAGAACCGGCGTGGGCAAAAGCGTATTGCTCGAAACCATAGCCGGTCTTATCCGTCCGGATGCCGGCCGGATATTTCTCGATGGAAAGGACATTACCAACGAAAAGATGCAGAAGAGAAAAATCGCCCTCGTCTTCCAAAACAGCACACTTTTCCCGCATATGACGGTTTACGATAATATTGCATATCCGCTTCGCTGCAGAAGCCCAAAGTTCCAAATCCGTCAACGAGTAGCTGAGCTTGCCGAGGATTTTGCAGTTCGCCACCTTCTTGCAGCAAAACCCCAAACGCTCTCCGGCGGAGAATCTCAGCGCGTCTCTCTGGCGCGGGCGGTAGCCAGTGAGCCGCGATGCCTGCTGCTGGACGAGCCTTTATCGTCCCTGGATACAAAATCCCGGTCCCAGATGCGTGCTCTTCTGCGTAAGATTAACACCCGGAACCGGATGCAAATAGTACATGTAACGCACGATTACACAGAGGCTGTCTCTTTGGCCACACACGTGGCGGTTATGGAAGGCGGAACGATTGCACAGGCAGGGACTGTGGAGCAGATTTTTCAGCGTCCCAAATCTGAATTTATCGCACGGTTTGTTGGTATCAGAAATTTCTTCAAAGGTCGTTTACAAGAGCCACAAGGCCAAGGAACAGACACAAGATGGTTCACTTCCGGCAGCCCGTCCAAGGAAGGCCGAATCTTCGACCTTAGCCTTTCTGTTCTTACTGACAGCTCCGGCGGTCCGGGCTTTGTTTGCGTTCGAAGCGAGGATGTCACGATTGGCGACACAGCAAGCCGAACAAGCGCCCGCAATAATTTTGAAGGGACAATTGTAGATATTATACCGGCTGGGGTTGGGGTCGAGGTCATAGTTGATATCGGTGTCGAAATTGCAGCCCTGGTAACCGCTGAGTCGGTGAAGGCGCTGGGGCTCGGCTGCGGGAAAAAGGTATGGGTAAGTTTTAAGGCCTCGGCTGTTAAATATGTTGAAGAATAAAATGATAAAACTCGATGGAATGCTGATGATTGGCTCTGCTGGAAGAAACATCGGCAAGACCGAATTGGCCTGTGCGCTTGTTAAAAAATTTGGCAAAACTACGGATATCACAGGAATAAAGGTTACCACGATAGAAGCCAAAGACGGACAATGTCCCCGCGGTGGCCGCGGCTGTGGTGTCTGCTCATCGCTGGACGGAGATTTCTGGATTACGGAAGAGACTGACAGCAATTCGCACAAAGACACGGCAAGACTTCTGGCTGCGGGTGCAAGTCGAGTTTTCTGGCTGCGTGTTATGAAAAAACGCCTGGAAGAGGGATTAGCCGCCCTGCTGGATATAATCGGGCCTGATGCAGTTTCAATTTGCGAATCAAACTCGCTGCGTCAAGTAGTTGAACCGGGGTTGTTTCTTATGGTCAAGGGCCGGGGGCAAGAAGTGTGGAAGAGCTCAGCTCGGGAGACAGAAGAATATGCGGATAGAATTGTAGTCGCGGGCGCACGCGGTTTTGATTTTGACCTCGACCAGATAAAGCTTACGGACAGAAAATGGACACTGCAGGAAAAGGCAACAGCGATAATTATGGCAGGCGGGGACAGCTCTCGAACAGGCGGTGACAAGAGTATGTTGATGATTAAGGGTCGGCCCATCATAGAGCATATTTGTGACCAGCTTCGCGGCACATTCAACCAGATACTTATAAGCGCCGATGAAGTGGAAAAATATGTCTTCCTCGGCTTCGAGTGCATCCCAGACAAAATATTGGGCCAGGGACCTTTGATGGGTATAGCTTCCACTCTGGAGGCCTCAGCCAACGAGCTTAATTTTGTGGTCGCCTGCGACATCCCGCACATAGACATAAGGTTTGTCAGGAAAATGCTTGTCGAAGCTCAGGCAGTAGACATGGTCATTCCAACCACTGGTAACGAAAAATACGAGCCGCTCTTTGCGATATACAATAAAAGTGCTCTTAAAAGTATGAACCAGGTCCTGTCATCAGGAAAACGTAAGATAAGTGAGGCGTTTGCCCACTGTAAGGTCAAGTATATTAACCTGGAAGCAAAACAGTTTACTAACCTCAATACAATGGCAGAGTATGAAGAATTTTGCAAAAAGTACGATACTTAAATTTGATGATGCGTTTGAAATTGTGATGGATTCGGCCCGACGGCTCGGCACTGAACGTGTCGAAATCGACCGTGCTTTGAATCGAGTATTGGCAGAGGACGTTATCTCAGATATTGACATTCCTCCATTCAACAAATCGGCTATGGATGGGTTTGCCTGTCGTCGAGCTGACCTTGCAAATGAGCTTACAATAATTGAGACGATTCCTGCCGGTTCGCTGCCGGAAAAGACGATTGGGCCAAACCAGTGTGCGAAAATTATGACCGGTGCCGTTGTACCTGAAGGGGCTGATTGCGTCATTATGGTGGAATACACCGAAAGCATGGGAGATAATAAAATTCGGTTTACCAGTAAGGACACAGAGGACAACATCCGTCTAAAGGGTGAAGATATCAAAAAAGGTGATGTGGTTCTTCGGGCCGGCTGTAAGATTTCAGCCCAGCATATCGCAGTGCTGGCGAGTCTTGGCTGTACAAAGCCACTGGTGGCATTGCAGCCGAGGGTTGGCATTATAGCCACCGGGGGCGAATTAGTTGAACCTGACCAGAAACCAGCGGCTTGTCAAATCAGAAATAGTAATGGACTCCAGTTAGCCGCCCAGGTGGCAAGCGCTGCTGCGATAGCCACAAATTATGGTATCGCTGCCGATACGCAAGTCGCTATAGATGGTATGCTCAAAAAGGCGATAGCGGAAAATGATGTTGTGATTTTGTCAGGCGGTGTATCAATGGGCGATTACGACCTCGTTCGGGGGATTTTGAGGAAAAACAACGTCAGGCTGCTATTTGAGAAGGTTGCGGTAAAGCCGGGCCGGCCTACGGTTTTCGGCGTCTCCAATGAAGGGGGACGGAACCCTGTTTTTTGTTTTGGACTGCCGGGCAATCCCGTATCGACCTTTATTGTATTCGAATTGTTAGTGAAACCTTTTCTTTTTAAGATGATGGGACACAATTTCAAACCCAATGTTACTCATAGGCAGCTGGAGAGAACAATAACAAGGAAAAAAACTGAAAGGGATTCGTGGCTGCCCGTCGTATTTGCAGGAAACGATAAAGTTGCAAGCATCGAGTATCATGGCTCCGCGCATATTAACGCGTTGTCCGAAGCTGACGGCTTACTTTGCATACCCGCCGGAGTAGCTGAAATTAAAGAAGGAACCACCGTTGCTGTTAGACAGATTTAATAGAAGAATAGATTATCTGCGGATATCCGTAACCGACCGCTGCAATTACCGCTGCATATATTGTATGCCGCGAGCACCTTTCGTGCACAAGAGCCACAGTGATATCCTTTCATACGAGCAGATAGAGTCGGTTGCAAAAGTAGCCGCAAAAATGGGCATAACAAAAGTTCGGCTGACCGGCGGTGAGCCGCTGGTGCGAAAAGACATCGAGCAACTGGCAGCAAAACTTGCAGTTATTGACGGTATCGACGAGGTCTGCATGACCACGAACGGCTCGCTGCTTGCGGATATGGCAATGAAACTTAAGCGAAGCGATCTGGGCCGCGTCAACATCTCGATAGATTCGCTTGACGCAGATAGGTTCCGCCGCATTACTCGCGGCGGCGATTTGCGCCAGGCCCTCGCAGGTGTCGATGCAGCCAAAAAAGCAGAGCTTACACCGATAAAGATTAATATGGTCATTCTCGATGACACGACCGAAGAGGATATTAAAACGATGAAGGCCTTTTGTGAGCAGAGAGGCCTGCAGCTCCAAAAAATTATGCGGTTTTCGCTTTATGACAGGACCGATTTAAGCAGGCGGTTTCAGACACAGCGTCCGCCGAAATGCAGTCAATGCAACCGGCTTCGGCTGACCGCCGACGGGTTCCTCAAGCCCTGTCTTTTTTCCGACAACGAGGTAAGGGTAAACTTCGGCAACATCGCCGATTCTATACTCGAAGCTGTAGCGAAAAAACCTGAAAATGGAAGCCACTGCAGAAACAGGTTTATGAGCCAGATTGGAGGCTGAAAGGACAGAAGACAGAGGACAGAAGACAGAGGACAGAGGACAAAAGACAGAGGACAGAAAAATCTGATTTCTGACTTCTGATTTCTGTGGAGAACGCAGAGAAAAAAGAGAAAGGAAAAGGTAAAAGGTATGATAGATATAAGCGGGAAAGATATTACGGTAAGGACCGCCACGGCAAGTGGGTGCATTGCTCTGGGACAAGAGAGTTTCAACATCCTGAAAACCGGCAGTTGTATCAAGGGCGATGTCTTTGAGACGGCAAAAATAGCTGCGATAAACGCGGTGAAGGCAACGCCTTTCTTAATTGCGATGTGTCATCCTATTTCAACTGAGGCGGTCAAAGTTGAATTTGCGACGGACGAAGACAGCAAATCGGTTTGTGTGAGTGTGAAGGTTAAATCCTCAGGCAAAACCGGCGTGGAAATGGAAGCTTTAACCGGAGCAAGTATCGCCTGTCTTACCATTTATGATATGCTAAAATACAAAGGCAAAGATATGGTGATAACTCAGATAAAATTGCTTCAGAAAACCGGAGGCAAAAGTGGGGACTACAAAAGGCAGGATTAAAGCAATATCGATCTCCAAAAACCGGGGCACACGGAAGGACAATGTGTCTGTTGCTGAACTAAAAGTCGACTTCGGCATAGAGGGCGATGCGCACGCAGGTAACTGGCACAGACAGGTAAGCCTGCTCGCCGAAGAGTCCATCGCGAAAATGAGAGCAAAAGGTGCAGCCGTCACTGAAGGAGACTTTGCAGAAAACATCACCACGGAAGGAATTGACCTGCAGTCTCTAACCATCGGCAGTAAACTCAGACTCGGGACCGAGGCTGAAGTTGAAATTACCCAGTTTGGAAAGCAATGCCACAGCGGCTGTGCTATTTTTCAACAAATCGGAGATTGTATTATGCCGCGAGAAGGTGTTTTCGCAAAAGTAATAAAGCCGGGCCGAGTCAAACCCGGCGACACAATAGAGGTATTACAGACGCAAGGTCAAAAGGCAAACAAATCCGCCCGAATTAATTTTGCATGTTAATGATAACATCTCTTAATTTTTCTTGTAATAAAGAAACATATTCATCAGACTATAAACATGAGAATAATAATTTAAGAAAAGAATGTGAGGCATTTATGAAGTCAAAAGTAAGACTTTTGATAGCATCTTTCTTTATTCTCTTATTGTTTGTATGCGTCTATTCTTTTGATAAAACAGCAGAGGGTAAGTGGAGCAAAGCTTCAAACTGTCTGCAAGTGAGGTTGTCCTGTCCTCGTTACCGTTACAACATTGGCGAAACGATTAAGATTTATATTGTATTCAGAAATATCGGCGGAACCTCACAAACCATCAAGATGCCTTCCCTGTACGCAACAGTTAACATGTCGTGTAATAATAAAGACTTTGCTGATGCTATAGGAGCTTACCCAAGGGGAATAGAAAAATTAACACTTTCCCCCGGTCAAACATCGCCAAGCTATTTCCTAAATGCCTGTCGAACAGATTATGAAGGAGCAGGTGTATATGAATTCTCCGGTGGAATTGGCAACGATGAAGTTGGGTGGAAATTTGAACCTCTTAAAGTTACGATAGGTTCATATATTAGTTTTTTATTTTGGTGGCTTTAAATTCAAAACTGCACTTTCCAAATACAGTCGGGCTGGTTTGGCCTTACGTATTACAGAAAAATGATTAAAGTAGCCATATTGACAGTAAGTGATAGCAGCTCGAAGGGGGAAAGGGAAGACGTAAGCGGGCAAACTATCAAGAATATACTCGATGCCGATAAATTTGAGATTTGTGAGTACAAAATCGTGGCCGATGAACACCGAAGTATCAAAGAAGAGCTTTACTACTTTGCCGATGAGGTAACAGCCGACATTGTCCTCACCACCGGCGGTACCGGCCTTGGGCCCCGAGACGTTACGCCTGAAGCCACCGCTGCCGTATGTCAAAAAATGGTTCCCGGCTTAGCAGAAGCAATGCGGTCGGAGGGACTGAAAAAAACTAAAAACGCTATGCTTTCCAGAGGCGTTGCGGGTATCCGCGGAAATACGCTTATTATCAACCTGCCAGGCAGTCCAAAAGCGGTCAAGGAATCGCTGCAAATAATCCTGGACGTCCTCCCACACGCCGTGGACATGATGCGTGGGGGCGGTCACTGAGGACAGTAACTGAAGGTTAGAAAACCATCCTCACATGCAATTATACGCAAAATCAGGCTCATTCGACCTGGGACTTGACAAAAGCACCGCTTTCGGGTAGCCTTTACAGCGTGAAAGTCAAACGCAGAACATCCGATACAAACACTTGCTGCTCTAAAGCTGCAATGAGGCCGCTTCGGTTCGGCTTTACCCTTGTGGAGCTGCTCGTTGTTATAGCCATCATTGCCCTTTTACTTTCCATAATTATGCCATCACTTGAGAAAGCCAGGTCAGCCGCGATGCGGGTCAAGTGTGCGCACAATCTAAAGCAAATCAACCTGGCTATGCACATGTACGTGCAATCAAATGACGATGTGTATCCGTGTGCTCAAGACCCACAGCCAGAACCACCACCAGGCTATTGGCTGTGGATGGGACGCTGGCGGTCCCTTGTCGAGCCTTATCTGAGCACCAATATCACAGAGGACAATCCTTCGGTTCTGCTTTGCCCTCAGGACATTACCTATAACACCGAGCATGAGAGCTTCAGTTACGCTTACTCTATGACCTTCTACCACAGCCCTGAGCAGATTGATGACATGAACAGTGTCGAAGATACGTTTATGTATGATCGTGTTCGGCCATCCATGCCGCAGCGAAGCTTAGATGTAGCCAGGCCGTCTGGAAAGATTCTCGTCGGCGAATGGTTCAGCAATCACTTACCCGAACCTAATGACCAGGGATGGTGGTGCTGGCAGGGACGCAGGAACTATCTGTTTGCTGACGGACGGGTCAGTTATCTTGGAGTCGAGCAGATCCGCCCCGCCAGAGACATGCTTCCGGACGCGAACCTCACAATTCATGGCATCAAGGGCGTCGATTCGCCACCTTAATGAAATCCCTTAGCCCATCTGCCATTGTGAACGGAGCGAACGACCTCAAACCGCATCGTAAAATTATAAATTGAAATCGCCGTCAATCCAAAGCGGCCTCCGAGATACGAGATACGAATAGAAGGTACAAAACAAAATGGCTCATGAAGGCCTTTGGCAGCAACTTGACAGGCTTGACCGCCAAAGAACCGCGCGAAGGGCAAAGTGTCAATACCTGACCGACCCGCAGCAATACGTTATCACTCTGCTGAACACCGAATATGTAGTCAATCTTCCGGATAAACAGATCTTCTCTGTCCAATCAGGCCCACCACCGACACCCGCAGAGTTTCTCGAGCAGCTTTGTCTTCTTGCGTACTTGATAAACGCTCAAGACTTGCCGCTCGCCAACAAACTTGTTGGGCCAGAAAATTTGCCGAGTGGGCAATTTTTCTTCCGGGGCCTGCACAGTCTTCCGACCGAACGGTTGGAAGAGACGTTCGGAAAGTCGCCCGAACGGCTATACCAGCTTGCGGAGCAGTTTGACGCTAAACGATGCGAATTTGGCGATGTTTCTATTGAGCTGAACATATTGCCCCGCATCCCGTTAACGATAGTGATTTGGCGAAGCGACGAGGAATTCGGCGCCCGAGCATCAATACTATTCGACCAAACCGCAGCTTCTCATCTACCGTTGGATGCCTTGGCAGCGGCCGTAAATCTGACCGTGGAGGCATTAGTAAAGGCCGCTGCTGAAAGCAGTTAAATGCTTTCCTGGTCCGAAAAACCTTCCAAAAGTATGTATTACTTGTATCGCAGTCGCATCAAATCTCCAGCATCCAGCCAGAAGACCATGCGGAATTACACTACAGCTTCTTGACATCCATCTTGAAAATAATATTAGCAGCTAAGCTTGACAGCCGGAAGAAGAAGTGTTAATTTGTGACTTTCGGAGGGCTCTGAGCTGTCCGTAATTAGGATGGCAGGGGGCGCACGGCCGAGATAACAGGCCGTTAGTATGTTCTCGATCTCCGAAATGAACAAAAAATAATTGGTTCCAGAAGTAGATTTAGTTTCAGTCGCTCTAAACTCCACATTTTTATAAATGTGGTACAAAATGGGTCTAAAAATAGCAATTGGCGGCAAAGGGGGTGTAGGCAAGACCACAATCTGTGCGGTCTGGGCACAATTATTTGCTGAAGATGGATTTGACGTCCTCGCCATCGATGCCGACCCAAACACCAGCCTTGCCTCAGCTTTTGGCGTACGTTCCGAGCAAAGCCCGGAGCCACTTATCAAAATGAAACAGCTAATCGCCGAGCGTACCGGCACCGCAACAGACACGGTAGGAGCATACTTTAGGTTAAACCCTAAAGTCAGCGATTTACCACAAAAACACTGGGTTGAAGTCAATGGCGCGGGACCCCAAACGCAAAATGACGCGTTTGGGAACCCCGTGAAATTGCTCGTTTTAGGAGCTATTACCCAGGCCGGGGAGGGTTGCGCCTGCCCGGAAGGCGCGTTTTTGAAGGCACTGCTTACACATACCATTGTGGGGCGGCAGGAGGTGGTTCTGGTTGATTTGGCTGCCGGCGTCGAGTTTATGGGCAGAGCAAGCGTTCAGGGCATTGATGCACTTGTAGTAGTGGTTGAACCCGGCGGCAGGAGCATTGAAACGGCTAATAATGTGGCTAAAATGGCCAGGGAATTAGGAATCCGAGGCGTTGGAGCGATTGCTAACAAAATTACGGAAACGACTCAAACGGACGTGATAAAATCCCAATTGAAAGATACAGTTCTGCTGGGAAGCCTTCGTTATAGCCGAGCAGTACAGGAAGCAGACCTCGAACATAAGCCGGTTTTTTGCGCCTGTGCGGAACTGGTTGATGCATTGAGAGATGCCAAGGGCAGGCTAAAGGACTTGAGCAGCGAAGGGGTTGTGTCTTCATAGTATAGGAAACTCAGTTGAGTCGAATTATCCCGGAGAACAAGATGGATAGGGAAAATAAAGGCATAATGGTAGATATCGAAAAATGTTTGGCTTGCAAAAGCTGTGAAATAGCATGTGCAGTGGCGCATTCGAGGTCCAAAGTTCTTCAGGAGGCGGTGCAAGAGCTGCCGAAGCCGCAGCGTAGGGTTACGGTGCAGGCGGCAGGGGAATTTGCAGTGCCCCTGCAGTGCAGGCACTGTGAGGATGCGCCGTGCATTGCGGTTTGCCCGACAGCAGCGATACATCGAGAGGAAGCTGATGGGCCTGTGTTGATTGAACAAGACAGGTGTATCGGCTGCAAGTATTGCCTTGTCGTTTGTCCGTTCGGAGTTATTGAGGTCTCCCGTGACGGCAAAGCTATGGTCAAGTGCGACCTTTGCATTGAGCGAGCCAAAGCGGGGCAAGAGCCGGCTTGCGTTGAGGCCTGTCCCACAGGAGCGCTGAAATTAGGTAGCGAAAAGGAATTGGCAGCCGGCAAGCGCCAGCGCGCGGCCCAGGAACTTGTCTTAGCAACTCAGAAAGATAAAAAGAAGGACCCCGCTTTGCGGGAACCCAAAGAAAAGCATAAAGAGAGTACTCGATGATTACCGTAACCGTATGTGTGGGCAGCTCGTGCCACATCAAGGGCGCCCGGGAGATGATAGCCCACTTCAACGACTTTCTGACCAAAGAGGGTCTCAAGGATATGGTCGAGTTGAAAGGCTCGTTCTGTATGGAGCGCTGCGGCGAGGGAATTAATTGGAAGATCAACGATGAGATTTTAAGCAGCTCCAGCGCTGAAGAGGGAGCCAAAATGTTCCGTAAGAAAGTTCGGGACGCTCTGAAAGAAAAGACGCCTGATGGGCCTGCTTAGGGTCCGGGCGACAGGAGAATTTAGTATGAAACTTCCCAAAAGCCAACTGGCCGCGCACACCAGCGCCATATTACAGCACACACCTAACGGAGTTCTTCTGGTGGACAAACAGACGCGCATCCGTTTCGTCAATCCCTCCTTCCTAACTATGTTCCATTGTGCCGACGACGAGCTCCTGGGCCGGGCGGCTAAGGAATTCGTCCACTCTGACTGCTTCGAACGCGCCATCGCTGCGGGCGGGTCGCTGATGGTCAAAGAGAACATTCCTGAACACGAGGTCAGCTTCCGCGTTGGCATTTTTCCCATCGAGGGCGAAGACCTCTACTGCGGCATCTTCATCGACATCTCGGAAGAGGAAAAGGCCAGAAAGGACTTACTCGACCTCAAGGCACAGACGCTGAAACGGGCGCAGGAAGTTATCTCGCGGCAGATGCAGACGGCACAAGAAATAGCGAGACTCCTGGGTGAGACGACAGCGGAGACCAAGGTGCTTGTGATGAAACTTATGTCCCTCTATCAGGAAGAAGGTCAGTGATGAGGTTTTTTTACGAGTGGGGCACCAAACAGCTCGAAAAACACGGCGAAGAACTCTGCGGCGACAACATAGCTATTTCCCGTCATGCCGGTTCCGTCATGCTCGCGCTTTCTGACGGATTGGGAAGCGGGGTCAAAGCTAATATTCTATCCATCCTGACGACGCGGATCGTTATGCACCTGATGGAAAATGAGCTGCCCCTGAGCGAAGTGGTGGAGACGTTGAGTAAGACTTTGCCGGTATGCGAGGTCCGAAAGCTGGCCTATAGCACCTTTGCCATCGGAAAATTCTTCTCCGAGGGACGGGCGCGAGTAGTGGAGTTCGACACGCCGCCGGTTATTCTGCTGCGGCATCGAAAATCCGTCCCCGTGCCATACGAGGAACGAGAAATTGAAGGCAAGACCATTCGTGAATCGGAACTGAAACTGAAAACCGGGGATTGGGTCGTCTTTGTCTCCGATGGTGTGGTTAACGCCGGGATAGGGGGGCTTTATCCTCTCGGATGGGGCCTGGACCAGATTTCGCGGTTCCTTGAGGAGCACTGTCACCCGGACGTTTCCGCCCAGGAGCTCGCCGATAAGCTTACGCAGTCCGTCTGGGACCTGTATTGTGGCAAGCCCGGGGACGATGTGAGTGTGGCCGTTATAAAGGTTCGACACAAGCTTACTGCCACCGTGTTTACGGGCCCCCCGGTCGATAAGAGTGCCGACAAAGCAGTGGTCGCCAGCTTTACACAACGTTCCGGATTTCTTGCGGTTTGCGGTGGAACCACGGCAAAAATTGTCGCCCGTCATCTTGGCGGCAAGTCATTGGAAGTCGATCTGGGTACGATGAAGCCGGATGTGCCCCCGTTGGCCCGGATAGAAGGTGTTGACCTGGCGACCGAGGGGATTCTGACCCTTACGCGGGTCAATGACTTGCTGCATTCGGGTGCCAATAAGGACACCGTAAAGTTTGATACAGACGGGGCCTCGGCATTAGTCCGCTTATGTCTGGATGTCGACAACATCCATTTCATGGTGGGCATGGGTGTGAACCCGGCCCACCAAAATCCAGACCTACCCGGGCAACTGGCCATGAAGCTGGCTGTGGTGCGTGAGATTGCGGAGGAACTGCGGAAAAGGGGCAAGGAGGTAAGTATCGAGACCATTTAGCACAGGGGCCGGATAACCCTTAAAGCTTGAGCAGGCAGGCAAATTATGCATTGACAATAGATTTGTCTTGCCATACAGTTATCCGTTTATTTTTGATAACCAGCCTGTGAGGTAATAGCGAACATGACCGAAGAGAATAAGCTCATAGAACAGATAATCGACCGCTACGATGGAGACGTTGGGATGCTCATACCGATGCTGCAGGACCTTCAGGCCGAATGTGGGTATCTGCCGGCAGAGCACGTGCGCTGTCTGAGCAAGCGGCTTGGAGTTCCGCTGAGCCGTCTTTACGCCGTGGTGACGTTCTATTCATCGTTCCGTCTTGCGCCAAAGGGCGCCCATGAGGTAACGCTTTGCCTGGGTACGGTTTGCTATCTCAAAGGTGCAGGGAGCATTTCTGAGGCCATCATCCGGGAATTCCGGGTTGAGCCGGGCGGTACGACCCGCGACCGCCTATTCAGCTTTAACGCCGTCAACTGTGTAGGCGCCTGTGCCCTTGCGCCGGTGATGGTTGTGGACGGGAAATACCACGACGGCGTTACCTCAGAATCTGCACTTGAAATTCTGCACGGCCTTCGTCCGGCCGAAGAACCTGCAGAGACCGGCACAAAGGAGGCTGTAACGTGATTAGGACCTCCACGAAATTCACCAGTGCTACCGATATCGAACGATTCGCGGAGGCACTGCGCGGCCGGGCCAGCAGCGCCCCCAAAGTGGTAAGAGTCTGCATCGGAACGGGCTGCGCCGCCAAGGGCTCACGCAGGATTTACGAGCTTTTCTGCGAGGCGGCCAAGCGGTCCGGTCAGGACGTTCTGGTCGATGCAAAATGTGTCGGCTGCCACGGATTCTGTGAGCGTGGTCCTATTGTCGTAGTCGAGCCCGGTGGAATTTTCTACCAACGGGTCGAGGAGCCTGACGTGGCCGAGGTCTTCCGTGAAACAGTGCTGGGAGGAAGGGTAGTCCAGAGGCTGTTATATGAGGACCCTGGCACGGGGAAAAAAGCCGAGAAAGCAGACGAGATACCTTTTTACAAGGTTCAAGAACGGATTGTTCTGGGCAACAACGGCCTGATTGACCCCACGAAAATCACGGACTACATTGCGGAAGGAGGATACAGGGCTCTTGCAAAGGTTATATCCTCGATGACACCCGAAGAGGTGGTCTCGGAAGTAGAAGCGTCAGGACTTCGAGGCCGTGGTGGCGGCGGCTTCCCAACCGCACGAAAATGGCGCTCCTGCCGCGAGGCCGAAGGCCTGCCCAAATACGTCATCTGCAACGGTGATGAGGGCGACCCCGGGGCTTTTATGGACCGTTCCATTATGGAGGGGAACCCTCACTCCGTCCTTGAGGGTATGCTCATCGGGGCATATGCCATCGGGTCCAAGCAGGGCTATATCTATGTCCGCAATGAATATCCCCTCGCCGTTGAGCACCTGCGAACGGCGATCTCACAAGCCCGGGAAACGGGGCTGCTGGGTAAAAACATTCTGGGCAGTTCGTTTTCATTCGATATCCGTATCAACCGCGGCGGCGGGGCATTTGTCTGTGGTGAGTCCACGGCGCTGATGGCCTCTCTGGAAGGCCGCCCGGGCGAACCGAGGGCAAAGTACATCCATACCGTCGAAAGCGGTTTTCGTGGCAAGCCCACGAACCTTAACAACGTGGAAACGTGGGCCAATATCCCCCCGATCATAAACCAGGGTGGGGAATGGTTCGCCGGCATCGGAACGGAAGAGTCCAAAGGAACCAAGGTATTCAGCCTGGTTGGAAAGGTAGTGAATACGGGGCTGGTAGAGGTCCCTATGGGCATCACACTGCGACGTATTGTTGAAGAAATCGGGGGGGGGATACACGACGGCAAGAGTTTCAAGGCAGTCCAGACCGGTGGTCCATCCGGGGGATGCATACCAGCAGAACACCTCGATGCCCGTGTGGACTTCGACGAGCTCACGAAGCTGGGTTCGATGATGGGCTCCGGCGGCATGATAGTTATGGACGAGGACACCTGCATGGTCAGGGTCGCGAAGTACTTCACCAACTTTCTACAGAAAGAATCCTGCGGCAAATGCACCCCCTGCCGGGAGGGGTT
>JAUXAB010000048.1 GCA_030615025.1 Phycisphaerae bacterium
TATCAAAGAAGCCGTCGCGGAGGTCGGTTCCAAAGTTACAGGTATAACCGATGCTGCCCAGACAATCCTTTCAAACTTTGATTGGCCCGGCAACATTCGGCAGCTTCTAAACTGTATCAGGACAATGGTTGTAATGTGCGATAGGGACAAGCTCGATGTGCAGGACATACCGCCTGAAATATATCAGAGACGCCAGTTGGCTGCCGGCACTACAGTGCCAGCCAGTTTAGCTGGTGTGTCGTTAAATGAATTAGAAAAACAGGCTATTATAGACACATTGGCCAAGACGAAAGGCAACCGTGAAAAGGCCGCAAAAATATTAGGCATCGGCGAAAGAACACTCTACCGCAAGATAAAAGAGTACAATTTGTAAACGTAGATGGGTGGATGGGTGGATTAGGTTATCAGGTGATCAGGAAATCAGGGTGCAGGTTATCAGGACAGCAGGGTATCAGGTAAAAGAACAGAGGGCGGAGGACAGATGCTTGATGGTGGATGCTGGATGCTCGATTCTCGATGCTCGATGCTAGATTCTCGATGCGAATTAGAGGATTAGTGAATTAGAGATTAGAGATTGGGGGTGAATTTTTTGTAGCGTTTGGTGAGGATGGCGGGGATAATAGCAGAGACATAACAGGCGGGAATTTCTATGCTTTATGAAGGCTGAAAGATGAGCGAAGAAGAGAGAAAAGAAGAAGGAAAGAAAGCGAAGATATCGAAGCTTGCAGTGATATCTTTGGTGCTAATGATACCTGCGGCTATCGCTTCAATCATTTTCACATCTCGTTCTTTTCATATTGCTGACGTGCCGATATTCTTTGGTTACCTGTATTTTACTATAATTCTGGCTGGTTTGATTATAGCTGGGATTTCACTTTTCCAAATCATAACAAGTAATGGCAGATTAAAAGGTATACTTTTCGCGGGATTGTCAATAGCGATATTTTTATTTTCATTAGTATGGATACCTATGACGTCTACTGGACGTGTTTCAACGCGTATGCCTATGTGCAGATATAATCTGAAGACATTGAGGCTTGCCCTTGAAACTTACAGTTATGATTATCAAGGCAAGTATCCTACGGCAGACAAATGGTGCGATTTACTGAAGGATTACCATCGTGAAAAATACCTTGTCTGTCCAGCCCAAAGGTGGGCAGGTGAGCGATGCAGCTATGCAATCAATCCTTACTGTGAGCCTAATTCACCGCCAGATACTGTTTTGCTCTTTGAAACAAAAGGTGGCTGGAATCAGTTCGGCGGTATTGAGATAGCAAGCACTGATAACCATCCATATGAAAGAGACAGGTTTTGGGGATATAAAATACGAGGGTGCAATATATTATTCAATGATAGAAGCGTCAGATGTGTGAGAAAGGAAGAGTTTCCTAAGTTAAAATGGAAGCCTGACGAAGATTAGCAAGAGTGAGATGCCGGCGGGGGCAATTTCGTCGCTTGTCGCTCGTGACTCGTATCTCGTATTGTGTGCTTGCGGCAACGCACGCAGACGAATAGCGAAAAAGCCGCAAAGATCTTAGGCATCGGCGAAAGAACACTGTACCGGAAAATAAAGGAATATAATTTGTAGGGGATGCTCGATACTCGCAGCGAGCGACCAGCCTGGAGTCCCGAACCGCTGGGCTAAGTAGTTTGTTACGAACTGATGGCAAGTTGAAGGATTGTGAGGTCAGCTTATAGAAGAGGGCTTTTTTGCAAGGGGGTCTTTAGTAGTCTTTAAAGTTTCTCATCCAATTCGGCCAGTCCTCCGGCTCGGCGCCGCCGGCTCACCCAACAGAATAATAATAAATAATAAAAGCAAAAAATTACGCTAAGGTGTTGGTGATGGAGTATAGCCTAATTCGCCCCACACGGCCTTCTGCACTCTGTGCAAATCCGGATTTCCCGGTGATGAAGATAAACTGCCGTGACGGCCGGTGTTTTGCCAGTCGTCGTAGTCCATCTCGGCAATCTCTATCGTACGCGGGTCTTCCCACTTCCAGTATTCACCACGCCCATCTGCAAAAGAGAGGTTTGTCCCGTCTCCGTGTCGCGTCGTAATTTGGTCCCACCATCGTTCCTGGTCGTACCAAATGGTCCAACTCGACGGACTTAGCCTGCCTTCATCAAGAAAAACAGCCCTCTCACTGGGCCTGCGAATCTCCATCCGAGATCTAAGTATCTTCCCCGCTCCAGGTATCGCGTCATAACCATTCATAGCATCCACTATAGCATAAGTCACAAGCTCTTCAAACAAACCAGTCGGGCACCTGTAGAGTTTTACGTTCGGGCAGTATTGAAATATCAGACCATCTTTGATTCCCTGTATTCGTTCTTGTTCTGAGGCACCCTGGCCGGGCCAGTAGACCCAACAAGTGCCGTCTTTGTTGGAGCTGCCGGTGTCCGTATTACCGTTAACGATCTTATCATCGTTATCATCCGCATACAAATTCCAGGCAAGCATCAACTGCCTCAGATTGTTAAGACAAATGGCACGCTTGCCCTGCTCTCTGGCCCGCTCCAGTGCCGGCACGAGTAACGCCATCAGCAGCGCAATAATGGCGATTACCACCAAAAGCTCTATCAGAGTAAATGCTTTTCGTTTGTGCATGGCGCTTCTCTTTCTCTGGTCTTGAAGGTTTTTCTAAACCGACATACTCTTTAGATATGATGAGTCCTCACAGCTGTGTTTATCTGAATAATTATAACCAAATTGTCTGCGCCAATGCAAGCGATTTGTGAAAAATATGTTATCTCAAACCGAACAGATGAGCCTCAGGTAAAGAGTATGCGTGTTTTCGTACTTTTTTGAGCATATTTAGCGATTTTCGGCAGGCATTAGACCATCCTTTCCGGCATCGCGGCAGGCGGGCCCGGCTTCGCGTATCCGCCTTCGCATAAAGCTACGGCGTGACAGGAGCTACGCCGCGGCAGGCGGGGGGCAAACATACAAAGAAAAAGGAATATCCAATATCGAACAAGGAATTTCGAATGATGAAGTGAGATTCTTCACTTCGCTTTGCTCCGTTCAGAATGACAGAAATGACAGCATGGGCTAAAGCCCATCCTACGCGACTTTTTCTGCTGCTATGTACACTTGCCGGTAAATGGTTATAAAATCGTTTATGGCTTTTACGCTTTATTTGTAGTATATAAGAATATATGGATCAAATAAAGACATTACAGCCGCCTTTGACCGAAGCTGATGTGCGCTCGTTGAAAGCCGGTGACCAGGTACTTGTAACCGGCGTAGTCTATACCGCTCGGGATATGGCGCACAAAAGATTGTGCGAGTCGATAGATGCCGGACGCGAGATGCCATTCGAACTTGAAGGGGCAATTATTTATTTCGTCGGCCCGACACCTGCCCGGCCGGGAAGGGTGATAGGTGCCGCCGGTCCCACAACATCATCACGAATGGACGCTTTCAGCCCCAAGCTAATTGCTAAAGGCTTGCGAGCGATGATCGGAAAAGGATATCGAGGCGATGAAGTTAGAGATGCCCTGAAAAAATACGGCGGGGTGCATCTGTCCACTATCGGCGGGGCAGGAGCACTGCTTAGCAAGCACATCGTTTCCGCGGAAGTAATCGCCTACGAAGATTTGGGAACTGAAGCTATCCTGGGGCTGCAGGTAGTTGATTTTCCCGCTGTTGTGGCCTATGACTGTGAGGGAAACAGTGTTTATAAATAAGGAGCTACGTAATTGAAAGTTGCTTTACTCGGTCTGCTGCAATCCGGCAAGAGCACTATTTTTGCGAGCTTAAGCGGCAAGGCAATTCCACCGATTGGCTCGACGGCGATTGAAGAAGCTATTGTGACGGTCCCGGACGAAAGACTCGATTGGCTAACCGAATACTACAAGCCTAAGAAGACAACCTACGCAACAATAGACTGTCTTGACCTGCCGGGATTTAACTTTACCGATGAGCACGGCCGAACTGCAGCCAGACGGCTGATTAACCAGATAAGAACGTCTGATTGCTTTGTGCTGGTAGTACGGGCATTTGAAAATTCAGCGGTACCGCCTTATCGAAATAGTATAGACCCAGCCAGAGATTTGGCAGAATTACAGACCGAGCTGCTGCTCGCCGATTTGGAGCTTGTCGCCACGCGCATAGAACGGCTCGAAAAGCAGGTCCATAAACCCACCAAAACCCAGGCACAGGATAAGGCAGAATTAGCTCTGCACAAAAAGTTGCAACAAACAATAGAGACAGAGGCGCCGATTAGCTCGGCTATTGAAACAGATGCCGAACGCGAAATGATTAAGTCACTTGGATTCCTGACCTTAAAGCCGATTGTGGTTGCGGTAAATGTTGGCGAGGAGCAATTAGATACAAAATTCGATTTTGCCAAGCGTGTTGACGCTTCTGTGCCGGTCATTACAATTTGTGCCAAGCTCGAATTCGAACTGGCCCAACTGGACGCCGACAGCAGGGCGGAGTTTATGGCTGATTTGGGTATTACCGAATCGGCAGCGAGTAAATTCGCCGGGAGCTGCTATTCCGCGCGCCGCGCAATCAGCTTTTTAACGGTTGTCTCAAATGAGCTGCGCGCCTGGCCTATAAAGCAGGGTACCGTCGCACTCGATGCAGCCGGCAAAGTCCATACCGATATAAAACGAGGTTTTATCAGAGCTGAAACTATGGCCTTTGACGACCTGAAAGAGCTTGGCAGCGAAAAGGAGGTCAAGGCTGCCGGCAAGATTCGGCTCGAAGGAAAAGATTACGTTGTTCAGGATGGCGACATCATCAATTTCAGATTCAATGTCTAAGTAGATTGGTGACTGGTAATTGGTAACTGGTGAGTGGAAATTATTTAACCATTTAACAAGTTACCATTTAACCAAAGCGAAAGGTTTCTAATTTATGAAGGCGGTTGTATTGACCGGTATCCGGCAAATGCAGCTGAGGGATGTGCCGGAGCCGAGGGTAGAAAAAGAAATGGATGTTCTGCTGAAGGTTGAGATGGTGGGCATCTGCGGCTCCGACCTGCACTACTACGAGACCGGTCGAATCGGCCGACAAGTTGTTGAGTATCCTTTCATAATAGGACATGAGTGCTCGGCCACTGTCGAAGCAATCGGCAGCTCAGTCACCCGCGTTAAAGTCGGCGACGAGGTCGTGGTTGACCCCGCAGTATGCTGCCACCAGTGTGACCAGTGCAGGATGGGTAGGGAAAATACTTGTGAAAATTTGCGCTTCCTCGGCTGCCCCGGACAGGGCGGTGGATGCCTGTGTGAATATATTATTATGCCGCAGGAGTCTTGCTTTCCAACCGCCGGTGCCATTACACTGGAACAGGCGGTTTTGTGTGAGCCGTTGTCTATAGGCGTGTATACGGTCAAATGTGCCCAGATGCCAGACGGGGCTAACGTGGCGATCCTCGGCACAGGCCCTATCGGTCTGAGCGTTTTGTTGGCGGCGAAAGTGGAAAAAGCCCGAAAAATATATGTTACAGACAAGATTGATACGCGTCTTGAGGCCGCACGAGGTGCTGGTGCCACCTGGATGGGCAATCCCAATCACATTGACATCGTCAGCGAAATACTCACCGCAGAACCGCCCGGTCTGGACGTTGTCTTCGAGTGCTGCGGCCAACAGGAGGCGCTGGACCAGGCCTTCGACATAATAAAGCCGGGTGCCCGACTGGTCATAATAGGAACTGCCAGGCAGGATAGAATCTCATTTGATGTTGACACATTCAAGCGAAAAGAACTTTCCATAAGATATATTCGCCGCCAGAATCATTGTGTCCAGGCAGCGTTGGATTTAATTAAAAGCGGGCAAGTTGATGTTGACTTTATGATAACACATCATTTCCCGCTCGAAGAAACGCAAAAAGGATTTGACCTGGTGGCCGGCTATCACGATGGCGTAATCAAAGCTATGATTAGCGTGTAATACTGTGTAATACGTGAAATGATGAACTGTCATTGCGAGCGAGGCATAGCCGAGCGTGGCAATCTCAAGCCTACGAATGATTGAGATTGCTTCGGTCACTTTGTTCCCTCGCAATGACATTTATCAATTGATCTGTCACAAAGTAGTAGGTTTGGAAAAATAAAATTTTTTGGAGATCAAACCGGATGGGTTGGCTCAATTTGGAAGAAAAAGTTGCAATCGTCACCGGAGGGGCCTCTGGTCTCGGCAGGGCTGTTTGCGAAGGATTGGCTGAGGTCGGAGCGAGGGTTGTCGTGGCCGATGTGAATGGAGAAGGTGCTCAGCAGACGGTTGTGGAGTTGAAGGATAAATTCGGCGGCGAGCATATTTCTGTAACGACGGATGTAACCAGCAAAACAAGCGTTGACGCCATGATACAAGCGACTCTCGACGCTTTTGGTCCGCCAAGGCGGATTGATATACTGGTCAACAATGCCGGGATAAACGTCCCGAGGCTGCTTGTCGACCCGGCAGGTAAAGAGGAGCTGACCGAGGAGATTTGGGACAAGGTCGTGTTAATCAATCAAAAAGGGTTTTTTCTGTGTGCACAGGCTGTTGCAAGGGTAATGATTAAATCAGGCAGGGGGGGTGTTATTATAAATATGGCTTCGGAGTCCGGTTCGGAAGGCTCGGAAGGTCAAAGCGTCTATGCGGCTACGAAAGCGGCCATTTACAATCTGACCCGTTCCTGGGCAAAGGAACTCGGCAAACACAATATCAGGGTGGTTGGTGTTGCCCCGGGAATACTGGAGGCGACCTCGCTGCGGTCCGAAGAGTACGAACGTGCACTGGCCTACACGCGGGGAATCACCATCGAAGAGCTGCGGGAAAGGTACAAGAAGGCTGCTATTCCTTTGGGAAGAAGTGGCAAGCTGAGCGAAGTTGCAAACACGGTCTGCTTTTTGGCCTCCGACCGCAGCGCCTATATTCACGGCACTGTCATTAACATTTCAGGCGGCAAGACCAGAGCCTGACCACTATTGTCCACAACGATGTCGTGGTCAAGGCACTCATTGAAATTGAATGTTTGACTTATCCTTGATTTGCCAAGCCATGAGGACACTTATTTTTGCGGTAGCTGGTTATAACCTTACAGAAACCGTTGGATACACCAAATTGAAGCATTTGCAATGATGGAACGGCCCAGTAAATGCCGTCCAATTTCTTTATGAAAAGTATGGGAAATAGAAAACTAAAAAAATCCGGAATCAAAGTTATTGTCGGGACCTTTCTCGGTCCTTTTATACAAGTGACACTCCTGTTTATTTCGGCAGGTCATATGAACATACCTCAAGGGTGGGTTTACCTTGTTGTAAGTTTTATTGGTATGTTTGGAGGCATAATGCTTGTATACAAAGTGAACCCTGAGCTTCTAAACCATAGAGGCCAGTGGAAGAAAAAGAAGGATACCAAGCCATGGGACAAAGTCCTGCTGATTGCATTTGGCATCACAGGCTTTTATATTCTTCCTGTCATAATTGGATTGGATGCGAGGTTTCAATGGTCATACCTTGGCATTCATTTTACAATTGCAGGTATTGTCCTATTTCTTGTCGGCTCTATTCTTCTTCATTGGGCGATGATAGTAAACACACATTTTGAAACGACCGTCCGTATCCAAAACGACAGAGGCCATAAGGTAATAACAACCGGACCATATAAAATAGTAAGGCATCCCGGTTATGTCGGAGCAATTTTGTGGGCTGTGGCAACTCCATTGATCATAGGTTCCATAGTTGGACTAATTCCAGCAGGAATTGCCGGTTTTTTGTTACTTATCCGCACTTCATTGGAAGATAAAACACTTCATAGCGAGCTAAACGGCTACGTCGAATATGCTGAGAGGGTAAGGTATAGACTTTTTCCCGGAGTTTGGTAATCTGCAAATGTTGCCTAATTTCTTTATGAGGTTTTTCGGAGATGAATAGGGCTTATGAAAAGAGCAAGTATCATCAGCATTGGCAATGAGCTGCTCAGCGGTCAGACGGTAGACACTAACGCTGCAAACTTAGGCGAAAGACTACTTTCAATCGGCATACCTGTTGTCAGCTCTTACACCACAGGGGATGATATAGATTCAATCATACGGTCGTTTAATTTGGCGAGCAGTGACGCTGACCTGATTTTCGCCACCGGCGGACTGGGTCCTACTGATGATGATGTGACCCGCCAGGCATTTGCGAAGTTTCTCAGCACCGAGTTGCAGTTGCAAAAGGAACTTCTACAAAAAATACAAAATTTTTTCATCAGCCGAAATCGGCAAATGCCCTCAAAGAATAAAGTTCAGGCATATATACCAGCCGGCTCGAAAGCTCTTGCGAACAATCTTGGCACGGCTCCGGGCATTATGGCCGAAGCAAAAGGCAAATTGCTTATCGCTTTGCCCGGCGTCCCATCGGAAATGAAGCAGATGTTTGAAGAGTCGGTTCTTCCAGAGCTGCAGCGATTCGCTGGCGGACAGGCTGTGGTAATACGAAAACTAAAATGCTTCGGAGCAGGTGAATCAAATATCGCTGAATTGCTTGGGCCGCTTATGCAGCGAGGAAGAAACCCCCTCATAAACTGCACCGCTTCTTGCGGCGTAATCACCCTGACAATCACCGCGACCGCAAAAGACAAAGACAAGGCACAGCAAATGGCCGAAAAAGACGAAAAATCCCTCCGTAATAAGCTCGGAGAGCTGGTTTACGGCACGGAGGACCAGACTTTAGCCGAAGTCGTGGGTGAAAAATTAGCTCAACAGAAAAAGACAATCGCTGTAGCTGAATCCTGCACGGGCGGCTGTTTAGCCAAGCTGCTAACCGACATCCCTGGAGCGAGCAGATATTTCACACACGGCTGGGTTACTTACAGCAACAGCGCCAAAACCAGCGAACTTGGCGTTCCTGCCCATTTGATTGAAAAACACGGCTCTGTCAGTGAACAGGTCGCTCAAGCTATGGCTCAAGGTGCCAGAAAAAGGGCTGGAACGGCTTTCGCAATCGGTGTAACCGGCATAGCCGGCCCAACCGGTGCAAGCGAACAAAAGCCCGTCGGCCTGGTATATATTAGTGTGGATTCCGATAATGGGTGTGAAACTAAACGCTTTATTTTCTCCGGTGGTAGAGGTACCATACGACTTCGAGCAGCACAAACGGCCCTAAATATGTTCCGGCTAAAAATGCGGTATTGACTAACTGGTTTAATAATGATATAATATAAGCTTGCCGGGATTAACAAATTATGGGGCATACATGGCAAAAAAACGCAGACATTTAGGTGAAATGCTCTACAAAGCCGGGCTGGTAGAAAAAGAGGCACTCATCAGTGCCATTAAGACTTCAAAAACCAATAATAAACGGCTCGGCCAGATATTGCTCGAATCGGGACTGCTCGACGAAGAAACTCTAACCAAGGCAATCGCAAGGCAATTTGGGTTAGAATACGTTAGCCTGGATCAAACTACCATCACGCCTGACGCATTAAAGCTCATACCAGAAGACCTTATAAAAAGGCACAATGTCCTGCCGCTTGGTATGAACAACGGCAGATTGAATTTGATTATCAGCGACCCGTTAGATTTAGACGCGATGGATGCGGTTCGGTTTCGCTTGAATACCGAACTGGACTGCCGTCTTGCGAACCCTTCGAAAATTCGTGCCTACATACAAGATTCATTCGACAGAAGAAGAAAGGACGAAGACGACAAGCTAAGACATAGCATTGATGCGACTGCTGCTGAACTTGCCGAGGCCAGTAACGAGATACAAGCGGCAGCCCTTCGTGCCGAAGCCGCAGGCGGTGTTGACGACGGTCCCATTGTCAGGCTGGTAAATCTCATAATAGATAGTGCCTACTATATGCGGGCCAGCGATATCCATGTCGAACCAATGACCGATAGAGTACGCGTACGATACCGTGTCGACGGTGTCTGCCTGGAAAAAGACAACATCCCCAAGAATATGCAGGCACCTCTGACTACCCGCCTGAAAATTTTATCCGGTATGGATATTGCGGAGAAAAGATTGCCGCAGGACGGCCGAATTAAGCGTACGATTGGAGGCCAGGATATCGACTTTCGTGTTTCAGCTCTGCCGGGCTACCATGGAGAAAGTATAGTCTTGCGAATTTTACGCCCGGATGCGGTCAACATCGGTATCCAGTCACTGGGTTTTGAACAGGATGATTATGAGCGATTTCAGCGGATAATCAAAAGGCCCAACGGAATCTTTTTGGTTACAGGCCCGACCGGTAGCGGTAAAACCACAACGCTGTATGCGGCATTGCAGGCACTTAACAAGCCGAACACGAAAATTATTACTGCTGAGGACCCTGTAGAATACAACTTCGACGGGATGAATCAGGTTCAAGTTAAAGAAGAAATCGGTTTGACATTTGAAAGAATTCTGCGGGCGCTGCTGCGCCAAGCTCCTAACATCATACTCATCGGCGAAATTCGAGACGGCGTTGTCGCAGATATCGCAATTCAGGCAGCACTCACGGGGCACCTGGTTTTCAGCACCCTGCACACCAACGATGCCGCCAGTGCAATTACGCGTCTAATAGATATGGGTGTTAAGCCGTTCCTCGTAGCCAGCGCAATACAAGCCATTATGGCACAAAGACTTGTAAGAGTCATTTGTGATAACTGCAAAGTAATTGATGAAAATCCAGACGCGTACCATTTACGATTACTCGACATTAGCCCGGAAGATATCGAAAAACATCCCATCTACAAGGGAGCAGGATGCGGCCAGTGCCAGGATACCGGCTTCAAAGGCCGAATCGCTATATTTGAGATGGCAGAAATGAACAGCGAGCTGAGAGAGTTGGCCTTTACAAAGGCACCTACTTCCGAATTGAGAAAGGTAGCGAAAGCAAGTGGAATGAGACCACTGATGGAGGACGGCAAGATCAAAATATTTAGAGGAACAACGACACCGGAGGAAGTGGCGAGAATAACGCAGGCAGAAGGCGTTCTAATAGATTAGACAAAAATAGTTATTAAGGGTTCTCAAATGGCAACGGTTAATATGGACAGGTTACTGCAGGCCTGCGTTACCCAGGGGGCCTCGGATATACATCTGACTGTCGGCCGACCGCCGGTATTGAGAATAGACGGTCGGCTCAGGTCGCTGGAAACTAAGGTGCTTGAACCGGAAGATACTGTAGCTTTAATGAAAAGCATCACGCCTGAGCGAAATCAGCAGGAGCTTCAGGAAGAAGGTGGAACCGATTTTGGTTTTGCCTTTGGTGATGAAGGAAGGTTTCGCGTATCCATTTTTAGACAAAAAGAGAATACTTCGCTGGTCTTACGTCTTATACCAACGAAAATTATGTCTTTTGAGGAAATAGGCCTGCCCAAGATTTGTGCCGCTTTGTGCCGCAGACCGAGAGGAATGTTTTTGGTTACAGGCCCAACCGGAAGCGGAAAAACCACGACCTTGGCAACTATGGTAAACTATATTAACGAGAACTTTGACCGTCATATTATTACCATCGAAGAACCGATAGAATATTATCATTCACACAAAAAGTCCATTATTAATCAGCGAGAAGTCGGTGTGGATGTTCCAAGTTTCGGCGAGGCGCTCAGACGAATTTTAAGAATGGACCCTGACGTAATCTTGGTAGGCGAGCTGCGCGACTTGGAAACCATCGAATCCGCTATTAGGGCCGCTGAAACCGGCCATCTCGTTTTCAGCACACTGCATACAACAAGCGCTGCAGGCACGATTACCAGAATTATTGATGTTTTCCCTGTAAACCAGCAGGAGCAAATTCGCATTCAACTAAGCAGCAATTTGATGGCGGTACTCAGTCAAGCCCTTTGTCCCTTAGCTACCGGTAAGGGAAGAATGGCGGCTTACGAGTTTATGGTCGTAACACCGGCAATTGCTAACCTTATCCGTGAGAACAAGACCTATCGAATCGATTCAAGCATTCAAACGGGCAAAAAATTGGGAATGCAGCTTCTCGATGAGCACCTCTGGCATCTTTATGACACAGGCAAGATTACCTTCGAGGAAATGCTCTACAATGCCCGCCAAGCGGGCACTTTGCAGGATAAGGCCACAGCCAGACTAAGCGGCGCAAAAGGAAAGCAAAAAGAAGCGATAAAAAAGGAAACGGAAGACGCTGGGCCGATTTTCCGGACCTAATTGCCTACAAACAAACCGCAATTTGCAAAATACCAGCGAGCAAAACGGACCTGGCTGGTATTTTTTATATCTCGACTTCAAGTCAACGGAACTCGACCTTATGATTTCTCGGCACGACGCAGTTGAGAAAGTCAAAGGTAAATTGCAGCGGAGTAACAGATTCAGGACAAAATGCACGGTCGCCAAAGCGAAACTGGAATATGAGGACGTAGAGCAAATGTAGTCCTAATAACTAAATGTCTAATTTGTAATTTATTTGTGAAAAAGGCTTTAATGTGATATAATAAATTCAAACTGGAATTAATTATAGGGGAAAAACCGACATGGGAAAAATTGAAACATCGCAAAGGCTCCCTCCCATAGAGCAATTAAGGAGCAGAACGCTCGGTAGAATACTCATAAAAATGGGCGTTCTAACCAGGGAAAAAGTCCATGAATGCCTAAAAATCCAGAAACAACGGCACGGCAATATTCAAATAGGCCAGATATTTCTTGAGCTTGGCTTGATAAATGAAAAGCAACTGCAAATTGCCCTCGCAGCTCAGCGGGGAATGGAATATGTAAACATAGGTAACTTCGACATTCCTCCGGGTATAATCGAGAAGGTTCCCGCCCAAATGGCAAAGACATATCACATCGTGCCAATCAAATATGATAGGGATGCAAACGAGTTGACCGTTGTACTTGACAATCCCGACAATTTCAGAGCAACGGATGATTTAAGCACGTTGATGGGTTACAAAGTTACTGCGAAGGTAACCGACTCCAGGGCGTTGGAAAATGCTCTGGCCAAGCATTATGAGTCAGAAGAAGAAAATATCAACGAACTGATAAGTGAGATACAAGCGGACACCTTCCTTGCAGAATTTGAAGGCAGGAACCAGAGTATCGACCTGGATGAATTAAAGGAGCTGTCAGAGTCAAATCCTGTCAAAAAACTACTGAACCTGGTTCTGCTGCAGGCAATTCGCGATAAGGCATCGGATATCCATTTTGAGCCGTTTGAAAAAGAATACAAGATGCGTTACCGCATTGACGGCGTGCTTTATGAAATGGTTCCGCCGCCGAAGTACATCGCTGCGGCGCTTAGCTCGCGTATAAAAGTTATGGCAAACCTGGATATCGCTGAGAGGCGGTTGCCACAAGATGGCCGAATTTCACTGACCGTCCAGGGCAAGCCGGTTGATTTGCGTGTTAGTGTTTTGCCTACAATGTTCGGAGAAAGTGTTGTACTGCGTGTTCTGGACAGAAGTCAGGTCAGTTTTGATTTGGAAAAACTGGGGTTGAGGCAGCAAGATCGTGAATTAGTCCGTCAGCTTATTCACAAACCCAACGGTATTATAATTGTTACGGGCCCCACGGGATGTGGCAAGACCACTACCCTTTACTCGGCCATGAATGAGCTTAATACCGTTGAAACGAAGCTAATCACCACTGAAGACCCGGTGGAATATGATATTGATGGTTTTATTCAGGTTCAAATGAAGCCAGATATTGGACTGACATTCGCAAGGTGCCTGAGACATATACTGCGTCAGGACCCTGATATTATACTGGTCGGAGAAATTCGTGACCTTGAAACAGCGGAAATCGCGGCCCAGGCATCGCTGACAGGCCATGTGGTGTTCACCACACTGCACACAAACGATGCCCCAAGTTCGATAGCACGACTTTTAGATTTGGGGGTTGAGCCGTTTCTCGTTACTGCTACGCTCGAAGGTATTATTGCCCAGCGATTGGTCAGAAAAATATGTGAAAATTGCAAAGCACCATTCGAGCCAACGGAAGGTCAATTATCGGAATTGGCACTTACACCGGATGATATTAAGGGCAAGAAGTTCTATTATGGCCAGGGCTGTGACAGGTGTAATAATACCGGGTATAGAGGGCGAACCGGTATTTTTGAGATTATGACATTCAATGATGAAATACGTGACTTGATAATGAATCAGGCTTCGACAAATGTGTTGCGTGCAGCTGGCCAAAAGGCTGGTATGAGACTGTTGCGTGATAACGGCTTGGTTACAATCTACGATGGGATTACCACTATAGACGAGGTTGTAAAAGAAACATCTACGGAAAGATAAGAAATTAGGAAGTAAAACGTAAAAAATTAGAAAACTAAAAGGACCGGTGTGGTTTATCGGAATAGAAAACGGCCATCAATAACCAGTTTCTTACCTTTTGCCGTTTTACATTCCAAGGGAGGTATTCAGAATGCCTGTTTTCAAATATGAAGCGCTGGACTCGCAGGGCGTGGGCATAAAGGATGAGATAGAAGCCCTAAGTCAGAAAGAAGCGATAAGCAAGATACGAAATATGGGTTATTTCCCCACGAAGGTTCACGCACGCGGTGTCGAAAAGAAAGCGGCAGCAAAAGCCTTTGCAAGACCAGAACGAAGGCGCGGTGCCGGCGGCAAAGTCAAAGTCAAATATATAGCCCAGTTTGCAAGGCAGCTTTCCACGCTGCAGGACGCGGGACTGCCTATATTGCGTTCACTCCGTATCTTGCAGGACCAGCAAAAATCAGGAACATTCAAGAAGGTCATTGGTTATGTGGGCGATGACATCGAGGGCGGCTCAACACTCTCGGAAGCAATGGGCAGATGCCCAAGGGCTTTTGACCGGCTGTTTGTCAATATGGTGGCGGCCGGCGAGACCGGCGGCGTGCTGGACTTGATCCTGTCCCGTGTGGCTGACTTTATGGAAAAAGCGCAAAAACTTAGAGGCCGAGTTAAAAGCGCAATGGTGTATCCTTGTGTGGTTTTGACGGCAGCTTTCACAATTCTGTTGTTGTTGATGTGGAAGGTAATACCGCAGTTTGAGTCGGTGCTGACTGAAATGACGGGGGGTGCTGAGCTGCCAAAGATAACGCAGGTGGTGCTCGCAGTAGCCGCCTGGGTCTCAGAAAAATATGGCTGGGTCGTCCTGCTGGCAACGCCATTTGCACTGGTTTTTCTGTTTAGATTTATAAAGCAGTTTCGCCCTGGGCGATTCGTTCTGGACACCATCAAGCTGAAACTGCCGGTGCTCGGTCAACTTACCTCTAAAGTAGCTGTTACGCGGTGGACGAGAACATTGGGAACATTGATTGGCGCCGGTGTGCCAATCCTGGATGCCCTTAACGTTACACGCGAGACAGCAGGAAACGAGGTCTTTGCCAACATGCTCGGCAATGTTCACAACTCTATCCGGCAGGGTGACACCTTTGCCGGTCCGTTACGGCAGTCCAAAACCGTTGACCTGATTGTCTCCAACATGGTTGCCGTAGGTGAGGAGACAGGTGACCTGGATAAGATGCTTCTGAAAGTAGCCGACAACTACGACGAGCAGGTTGACGTGCTGGTAGCCTCGTTAATGTCCCTGCTTGAGCCGATTATGATTCTTGTGCTTGGCTGTATCGTTATGCTTATCGTGCTGTCAATATTTTTGCCAATGATAACAATTATCACGAAGTTACAGGTCTGATAAAGACTAAACCAATAAATCGAGCGTTTAATTCAGTAATCAAGGAGAGTAAAGTGAAGCGAATTGCCAAACAACCCAACAAGAAAGCGGCATTTACCATCATAGAGCTGCTAACCGTTATGAGCATCATCATAATTCTCATGGGCCTGCTTGCGCCGGTTACGAACAGGGTAAGGGTATACGCCAGAAGGGTAAGCCAAAAAAACCAGTTTCACAGCATCAACGTCGCACTGGAGCTTTTCCGGGCTGAGTTCGATGGCTACCCGGACTCCGGAGCGCTGGACGGGTCGACCCCTGCCGGGGGAGTATCTTACTGTGGCGCGATGAAACTTGCTGAAGCTATGGTGGGTCAGGATTTCTTAGGCTTCCACCCGGATTCGCGTTTCAGAGCTGATGGTACGGATGGTTCTCGTAACCAGTTGTATTATTGTACCCCACCCCCTCCTCCACCGCTGGATAATTTAAAAGCCAGAAAAGAGCACTATCTGCCGCTCGAACAAGCCAATGCCTACAAGCTGGAGGATTTATACAAGCCTAGTAATCTTGGCCCCTTTATTGCGATTAAGGATAGAGTTGTCCTGTGCGATGTTTATAAACGCGTAATGAATATTAATACCGGAAAAAAGGTGGGTATGCCCATACTTTATTACGAGGCAAATACATCAAACACCGCACACGACATGGCCAATCCGGATAATCTGCAAAATATTTACGATTATAAGGACAATCAGGCGCTGGTAGGGCTTGGCAAGCCGTGGAATCCACCCCCCACAGGTCCTCACCATACGCTTTATAGTGACCAGACAAAGTTCTATACAAGTACATGGAACGAAAAGGTCAGCGCGATAGCAAGGCCCTACAGGGCAGATTCTTTTATCCTGATTTCAGCAGGTTTTGATGGTGAATATGGTACGCCGGATGATGTGTTTAATTTCGAAGAACATTAGTTCTGTGTTAATAATTACTCAGGGACAAAGAGGGCGGCGATGAAAAAAGCGACAGTTACTGCAGCAGTAATGGTTATGCTCCTATTGGCGCAACGCACGCAAGCTGGAGTTAGTTTGATTATGAACGGTAGTTTCGAAAGTGATGGTATTATAAATGACATTGCAGTAAAGGCACCTCGAAGATGGTGTGATGTCAATATTCCATTAGATAAGTTTGGCGGATGGATAAATACACTTTGGAAGACCCATGGCGACTACTCGTTGAGCCTGTATTCGGGATTTGTAACATTTACTGCTGGAGATATGATAACGGTTTCTCAGCAGGTGTACCTCACGGATGTTAATCAGATTATTTTTGACTTACGATTAGGTACCATAGCCGGTTACCTGTGGGACCCAGGCAAACGCAGTGCACTTTTGCTGATTGATGGAGACATAGTTTGGGATTCGAGTGACTGGATGCCAGATGTAAGCGGTGAGTATCGAAACCAGATGGTTGATGTTAATGAAATATATAAAGATGCAGGTCCGCATACACTCTCATTAGCTATGAGAGCCAATGTAAGTGAAATAGAATGGTTCTATCAATACCTGGCGCAGTGGGATTTTGTAAAGTTCGATACACACTGTGGAGGCTTTGGTTATCTGCCGGAGGACCTCAACTACGACTGCTATGTCGATATGAGCGATTTGAAAGTGCTGGCAGGACAATGGTTGGCCGAAGAGCAAAACCAGGAGTACGACTTATTCCAGGACGAGGAGGTTATTATCAATTTCCGTGACTTTGCGACGTTTGCATCGTATTGGCAGGATAATAACTGTCCGCAAGCAAATTGGTGCGGAGGCAGCGATTTTAACCGGAGCGGAACGGTTGATTTTGCAGACTTGATGATATTTGCTGAACACTGGCTCGGACAGGTTACTTTGTTGCTATCTGATTTAAGCGAGGATGAAGTGGTGAACTTCGAGGACTTTGCGGGATTTGCTAACGGATGGACCGACAACAGCGATTGGGAAAATTGGCAGGACGACAACTGCTTCGAGGTGGAGCTGCCGGCTGCCGACCTTGATAATGACGGCATCGTCAATTTGCGTGACTTTGCGATTTTAGCTGGTAATTGGAGGAGTGAAGGGGCATGCATCAGAGGTGATATCGAAAGAGATAAAGTTGTTGACTATAAAGATATTGCCAGACTGGCTGATGAATGGCTTTTGAAAAGCTGGCTATACGGCTTGGAATGAAGTAATGAATTTATAAAAAGGAGATGGCTGTGAAGCGTGAAAAAACAGGCTTTACGCTTGTGGAGTTATTGACGGTTCTTGCGATAGTTGCAATGCTGGTTGGGCTGCTTATCCCATCGCTAAATCTGGTACGCAATACCGCAAAGGAGGCAAAGCAAAAGGTCCAGCTTACCGAGATTGGCCTGGCTCTGACGGCTTTTCGAAATGACCACGGTGACTACCCGCCGTCAAATTGGCTGATCCCGCCGGGCGATTACTGCGGTGCACAGAAGCTTGCTGAAGCCCTTTTGGGCTGGGACCTGTTGGGATTCCATCCGAAGTCAGCCTGGAGAGCGGATGGATTTGATGCAAGTGGTGGCGCGTTGTCGTACGATCCGGGTAAAACAAGAGACATTGATGTTGATGGTGTTCTGGATACTTTTAACGAGAGAAAAGGGCCTTATCTGGAGCTTGCAACTACCAATGCGTTTAGACTCGGTAATAATCCAGCGAGGCAGGATCCGGAGGGATTGTTTCCTAACTCTACACCGTTGAATCCAGATAGATATGTGATTTGCGATTCATTTGGCGTAAAGAAAGTTACAATTGCTCCGGGGGTGACAGCTAAAGCTGGCACCCCAATTCTCTATTACAGGGCAAACACTGCCAGCAAGACCATCGTACCTCCACCCCCGACACCTTTTTTCCAGCGAATTTACAATGTCAGCGACAATATGCCACTCACCACTCAGTTAACAAGTATCGCAGACGGGCAAGCCCATAAACTTGGGAACGTCGCTGGAGGCTATGAGTTTTTCTATGGGAATCCCACAGCTCCTGTACCTGTAATTGGATATATCCAGGACCCCAAGGTCACGGCGAGACCCTGGCCCTACAGGCCTGATTCGTACCTGTTGATTTCAGCAGGGATAGACGGCATATATGGAACTTCGGACGATATTTGCAACTTTGGAAATTAAATTCCAATCCACACACGATTGAACAAGCTAAAGCTATGAAAAGTTACAAGCACAAAACCAGCGTAACGCTTGTCGAAATGCTAATTGTTGTGGCGATAATTGCGATTCTGACAACAATGGTAATCGGCCTCGCCGGCCGTATTGATAATCAGTCTAAAGAGCAGCTTACCAAAGGTACCATTGCAATTCTTACTGCCGCCCTTAGACAATTTCACGATTACGGATATCGCTACAAATACCCCGCTTACTCTGAATTCGATTTTCCGCTGGACTGTAACGATTTTCCACAGCCGGTGCTGGGAACGACGCTGGCAAGTGCATTGGGTGCCGTTGCCGCATCAATTACCGGTGGTGTTTACCACCCGAGCTATTCGGGATGCGAGGCTCTGTACTTATTTCTAAGCCAGGTCCCCGAATGCCGAAAGACTCTGGATAAAATCGATGAATCACTGATAACTAACCTTGGTTTCGATAAACAGCCGCGGAATATTACGGTCACTTATGCCAGCGGTGTTCCTAAAGTCTACTCTTTATTGAGAGTTATTGATCCATGGGGAACAACATTGAAATATGATTATTACGACGAGATGACCCTTGACCCTCGCAGCAAACGTACTTTTCCGGTAATTACATCGGCTGGGCCGGATAAAAGGTTCGGGACGGCAGATGATATAAGCAGTCGAAAATGAAAACAGGATACAAACAATCCGGTCGCACGTTGGCTGAAATGACGGTCGTCATTGCGGCTATAGTGCTGCTTGCCAATTTCGGACTGCCGGCTATCCGTACGTTCCTTGACTCATTCGAATCCGGAACCGGCCCAAAGCCTGTGATAAGCGCAGCCTTCGCTTCGGCCCGTGCCATAGCCGCAAGAGAGCAAAGATACGCCGGCATCAGATTCCAAAAGGCGTATAATCCTGACGACCCACTCAACCCGCTTAAGGCCGACCAATATATGGTCTTCATCGTGCAAGAGGAACCGAGCAAAATGGGTGGCCTCACAATTGGTTTTCGTGCGGTCGAGGGCCTGGAGCCAATCAAGCTGCCTGATACACTCGGCGTGATGGATATGAGTCTTATAGGTGCTGACATAGATATTGATGAACCATTTGAGCTTAATAACGCCACGGCTTTTTCGATCATTTTTTCTCCGTCCGGCAAACTGGTAATACACGATGTGCGAACCAGAAACAGAGACGGATATGTAGATAGTGCTGCCAATATTGATATAAGCAGCGATGACGTCTTTAATAAAAAGGCCCAAGTGGACGCTGGAATCGGAATGTTTTATCAAGATGATTGTTTTGGTGCTGGGTGGAGTCCTTATCCGAACCTTGGTCTCGGGCCGGAGCCAAGCCGCAGGAGCTTTATCATATATGACCGGCGAGAATTCAAGCGGGCCTATGAAAAAGGCTTGGCGTATTCGGGCTATTTGCAGAGATTGCTTCCAGACGCGATTTATATTAACCCGTATATGGGAACGATGATAGAAAAGTGAGAAGGCCAGCTTATGCGAAAATCGCACGATTCTAATGACGGTTTTTCTCTTACCGAGTGCTTACTGGCTGTCGGCATAATCGCGGTCGGGATGCTTTTTATAGCCGGCGTATTCCCTGTCGGCATCCATTTTACAACAATTGCCAGCGAGCGGACCATTGCAGCAGTGGTAGCCGACGAGGCCTTTGCAAAAATAAGACTCTGTGCGATCGGCGACCCGAATAATCCGGCGAGCGGTATAGATTTTATGACATTAGTAATAGACCAGCTTACGGATTACACACAGGCGGTAAGAATCAACCCTGCCGAATTTGCATATCCATCGGACCCTAATATGGACATTTCCCGGAAGCAATATTACTGGTCGGCCCTGTGCAGACGAGTAGACCTGGATCCGAATAGCCGGCTTGTACAGGTCACGGTCTTTGTCAGCAGGAAGGTAGGTAGCGGGACTATGTATCAAGGCTTGCCGGGGGATCGGCCGGTTCCAGAACCAGTTGTGGTTGACGTTCCTGTAGTTCCTGGTCCTGACACGCTTCAAATAGAGCCTGGTAAGGAAGCGTATATTAACGATGGCTATACGATTGTGGACAACCAGACAGGCCAGATATATCGAGTGTTGGAGCGTGACGCTGATGTACCTAATACGATTATACTCGACAGGCCCTGGCTGGGCGGTCTGCCGGGTTTGGTTTGGGTGGTTCCTCCACCTATCGGCGGCGGCAGATGCCCTTGCATAGCAATATATCAAAGAGTAATCAGATTTTAACCCGAATCGATGAGCAATGAACTATAAACTACGAACAAGCCGAGCCTTTACTCTAATTGAGCTTGTAGTTGCTATTGCGATTCTGGTTATGGTGATTTCTTTTTCAAGCGTGATTTTCAAAGTCAGCATAAACTCCTATCGCACCGCCACCGCAAGTACTGAAATTATGCAAAAACTGCGGGCAATTACCGACCAGTTAAACAGCGATTTCAAGGGTCTGGGAAAAGATGGGTATTTGATAATCCATTCTCAGCTTCAGCTTGGTAGGAGTGAATACGTTAACTCGAGCCCGGCAGATTTCCGAGCAGACAGGCTTTTTTATTTCACCACGGGTGACTTTCAATCATGGTTTGTTACAAATGTAAGAAGCAATATCACAAAGGTCTATTTCGGGCATGACAGCCGTTCATTATATGATTTAACTTTACCTGTTAGCGAATGGTCTTTGGCACGGGATGTTAAATTGATAACTCCCGCTCCCGGAGTCCCCGGGCCCAACGACTGTGACAGTCTTAGTTATGCGGGATTTAAAGCGGATGTACTAGTTACTGAGGCGGATGCCAAGAATTTGCTGATATCTGGAATTCCAATAGATATTTATAATCCCGGTGAAGTTAGGGGATTGATGTGCCAGAATGTCGGTGAAATTAAGATTGAATGGACAGATGGAACGAAGTATCCGGATCCCGACAACTCACTGGCCTGGTTCGGTTTTTCAAGGGCAAGAAGAGATGGGATTCCTCCTGCTATCGCACCGAAACCTGAGTATGTTCCCATTGAAGAGATAGATTTGACAGTTCCATTTTATAGAGCATCCTGGGGGCCTTCTACACTAAAGCAGTTCTGGCCGAAGGCTCTAAGGTTTACCTTTAAAATATATGATTCGAAGGGGATTTTGGAGCAAGGACGTACATTTACTCATATTGTTTATTTCGGTGACTGATGATGCCAGGGATGAATAGCACAAATTGGAATTTTTCGAAAAACGGTCTTTCAAGCGGCTCGGCTCTTATTCTGGCCGTCGTTTTGACGAGTATGTTAGCTATTGTCGGCGTGCTGTTTGTTATGATGGCCCGTGTGGACAAAGTAGCGACGTCGGCCATAGTCGAAAATAGAGAGCTCCATTTGGCAATCGAAACAGTTATTGCCAGGATTTCGCAGCGGCTCGTTTCGGACATACCCGGCGTAGCAGGACAGGAATACTACGACTATCCCGACCCTTGCAACACCTGGCTGGCATCCCTTGAACCTTATCAAGAAAGTTTGGGCGTTTATAAATGGCGGCAGATAAGCGATGTCAATAACCAGTTGGGGCTGTGGGCCCGGGATTTGCCGGCTGTAATTGTGCCCGACTACCAGGACCCCTGTGATGTGAGTAACGTGGTGGGACTCTTTGCCGATGCTGATGGCGATGGTGTTGCTGATTCCCGCTGGGTGATTATCCGCGATATGACCAGCAGCAAAGGTGAACCCATTTTCGCAGCTATTAGAATTGTTGACAATGAGGCAATGTTGAATGTTAACACAGGATTCAAATTTGACCCTAATGTTGTGGATGCAAATCGAATTGACGGCTCAAGTCAATTGCAGATAAACCTTATGGCCTTGTCTTGGAGGCCGGGTTTTACTGTTTATAACCTTTTAGATGAGATGGATTTGCTCTTAGCAAGAGCAAATTACGGCGTCGGCGTGGTAGATCCGTGTGATTTGCGTGCGTATGAGCGAGACGTGATTTGGCGATATGTCCAGCCGAACGGTCCCTATACACCGTTTGATGTTTCTGATGAGCTTGAGATGCGTTACAGGTACCTATTGAATCATGAGGATATCCGTACTCGTATTGAGGATGGGACAAATCTCTGGACCTGGTCTTTCAATAGCCCCAGCGAATTGAATACTCCAGTTGAGCGAGGCGGTGGAAAAAATGTAGATGATTGGTTTTACAGGGCACAGCATGATGTGCTGGGACCAAATGATGTATATTCCTACAGGCACCTTGCTACTACGTACAACATGGACAGGATTATCGACCCGAACGGCGATAGGATGATTAACATCAACAGGGAAACTTCCGCGCCGAGAATATATGATAAGCTGCTGCGCAGTATCTATCCCGTCATAGCCAGCCCTCTCATCCACCAGCGTTTTGCACAACTTGCCGTCAACATGGTCGACTTTGCTGATGAGGATGACAATAATCTTGATGGCCTCCTGGATGTAAACAGCGTAACGACGTTAGTCGATACTACTGGCATCACCCATTATGGTCTTGAGGCCCAGCCGTTCATCACTGAAATCGCCTGGAAGATTGGCCCATCCCCGGCCGTCAATCCTAATTACTATGCGCTTGAGCTCTATAATCCATTCAATAAGGTTATAGACTTAAACGACTTCGCCCTTGAGCTTGTTAACAGAAATGATCCCGCCGAGCGCTATTACATTACATTTCCCGAAAACCTGGACGGAACTCCCATAGTCTTTATTAACGCAAACAGCTATTGTGTGATTGAAAATGTAGCCGGGGCGTTCAGCATCTATAGTTTTTTGGACCCTAACACGGCAACGACTATAAGGGTAGATCCCCGACTTAGATTTTTTGAGGACTGGATGTCTTTGGACAGAAGCAAGCCGCCGGTAGACCTAAGACCCAACCCCGACAAGAGCAAACCGCCCATCCCCGAGGGATGGGGTAAGAGTTATGATGTGTTCCTCCAACGCAGAGTATTTGTGCCGGCCCTGGGAGCATACCAATGGATATATGTCGATAAATGGCTGATCGATTCATACCTTGCGACGGAAGGAAGCGAACAATATTTTGGCCGTGCCCTCAGTGCTCGGCACCTTGATTGGCACGTTGTTTACCAAACACCAATACCAGATAAGAGCTTTCCAGGCGGTGGCAGCCTTGGAACTGTGAACGGCATTCCCTCTTCGCTGTTTCCAGAGCACTATTTTAGTTTCTTTCTCCCTAATCCTCTCTACCCTCGCGCAAGATTTATCACGGTTGGTGACATTCCGCGAATATTAACTTTGGGGCACGGCACCGAGCCTAACAGCACCATCGGCCAACAATTGGGCACTAAAGTTAAAAGCGAGGAATACCTGGTCAGATTGGACCTTCAAAATCCCTATCATCGGAATGTTTTCCAATATCTGACGGTCTTCGACCCGGTCAGTGACTACATTGACAATGACGCTGATGGGCTGGGGATAGACCTGAATAGTGATGGCTTTTTAGATATTACTGAAATAGACATCGACGAGGTTAAAATTCCCGGCCGAATAAATATCAATACTGCTCCATGGTATGTGTTAGCGCAATTGCCCTGGATGACAAACGATATAGCACAAGCAATAATCGCTTATCGAGATAAACTTGGAATCCCCGTAGACTTTAGTGGTCTCAATGGCCGCTTTACTGCTACAGGCGTCACAGGAATAAGGGAGCAACATGGCTTTGCAAGCATCGGTGAATTGAACTGTGTTTTTACCGGCCTTGCGAACTACAGTATTGGTCAATACGCCGTTGACACTATAGACCTGCCTGGTTTCCCTGACCTGACGACGGATGGCCCGGGCTTAGGCGATGGAATTGAAGATGACTTCGAAGAACGCGATGTTATCTTCTCACGAATCAGCAATCTCGTTAGTGTTCGCAGCGACGTCTTTACCGCTTACATACTCGTTCGCATCGGCGCTGACGGCCCACAAAAGAGAGTCGTTGCTATACTTGATAGAAGTGGCGTTAGCAAAACTAATGTTAGCTCACCTGATGGTAAAGTAAGAATTGTTGCGCTGCACTACGTTCCCGACCCCAGGTAACTGCTGCCCCGTTGTTCATATCTCGATGCGTGGACTGAGAACGACTTTACTGTAACCACAGCCAGAACTTTTGAAGGATGGACAGGTCACACTCATCCACGATGTTATTGTTGTCAGAATCTGCCTTTTTGTTTTTGATGTTTGCCCCTTCTAAACGCCAGTTATCGGCCAATATGGCGAAATCAACCATATTAACCGCCAGGTCGGCATCGGCGTCTGCAGGTACGGGTCGTACAATATCTGAGCTGCTTGCTCCTTCGGTCCCGCCGTAGGCCCCCATATTGATTCTGCCGCCGTTCGGCGCCGGTTCCGACGAATAATCGGCAAACGGGTCGCCGGCGTTAATGGACGGACTTGTATTCTGTAAGTGAAAATCATAAGGCCGAAGGATTGGACTGACAAACAAAGGGTCCTTGTTGATATTTCCTTCGCCCGGCCAGACAGCAGTTGGGTCGTAATAACCCTCGCTATCGAACATCTGTATATTGCTGTATGTAGCATCGATAGCGGAGCTGATACCGAAGCTTTCCATTTCCAAACTGCTGACTTCCATACCCATTGCAGAAGCCGAACCTGCAGCCGTGTTTGCTTGTTGCACGCCGGTATTACCCCAAATATTAGTACCTGTTACATTGGCACCGCCGCCGTAGCATTCCAATCCGCCTACAAGCCAGCTCCAACTGGCAATATTCCATGCAATCGTACAATTATCTATATCTGCAAAGCTGCCGTAGTTTGAGCTGACACCGCCGCTCCAGTAACCCCAGTTTTGGGCTATAGTGCAATTTTGGATAATGCAGTTTGGATTGTTGGGGTCGGCGTTCGGATCGCCGCTCGGATTGCCCTGGCTGTAAATCCCCCCCGCACTGGCCCAGCAGTGATTATCAATTATTTCACAGTTGTCAATAACGACACCATCACCGTCTTGGACGGCAATTCCACCTCCTGACCATCTTGCGGCATTCCATAGAATATTGCCGCCTTCTATCGTTGGAGTGCCGCCTTTGCAATATATTCCGCCACCGTGCTGGTCAATCCTGTCATCGTTGACCCAGGCATCATTCTCCCAAATGTCGCAGTCCCGAATGAGAGCGTTACTATTTTCGCACGCGATTCCGCCGCCGGAGCCCGCGGCCATGTTATAGAGTATATTACAGTTAATTATACTTGGGCTGGAGTTCCTGCAGTATATTCCACCGCCTAATTGATGTAAGTCATTTACGTCCAGTTGGTTTACGTCATTTACATCATTTATATCTATGTATTTGTAAAATCCCACCCCGGCAAAGTTGTAGCTTGAATAGCTAAGGCCTATATCACACCCGCTTATGTAAGCATCGCCGTCCACATCGCAAAATATCGCTCCACCTCCGGCATCGGCTGTACACTCTGTTATCACGCAATTTGTTATGATTGGGCTGCTGTTCTTGCAATATATGGCGCCGCCGTAACCGCTTGCGTCGACAGCGGGGTCCTGCGGCCAATTCAGGTCCGCAGCGTTACCGTCGACAATGATAAAACCGTCTAAAAGTGCAAATCCAGGTGGATTTCCTTCTCCGCTTTGGAATATAAAGGCCCGCCCTTTACTTTCACAATCTATGATGCAGGTCCATGAACAAGGATCACCATTCGTGTCCACAGTTTGCAATATTAGATTTTTGCCATTGAAGTTTATGTCATACTCCTTGTAAACAGTGGGCGTAATGGGATCGCCAAAGACGTTGATGGTGTCGCCATCGATAACAGCCGGAGAGTCGACCGCCTCTTTAATAGTGAGGAAATCACCTGGCACGTCCCAGTCAGCGGCATCAGCCGTAGAGACTATCCCGCCTGCTAAAATAACAAATCCCAGAAACAGGTATTTGATTAAGGTCGCAGTTCTGGCCATAATAACTCCTTCCATTCTACACACTGTCCCCCCTCTGAACCTTATCTAAATTATATCAGAACCTCCTCTAAAATCCAGAAAAAAATCCTCAAAAACCTTGAAATACGTCCTAATATCCAAAAGAAATGAAAAAGACACCTGGTTGTTAGGACTTTAGAAGCCCCAATAACTCGGCGTGGATCTTCTTGTTGGCCGCTATCACCTCCAATTGCTGCCCTTCGTAACTGTCCAAATCGACAGGGAAGATTTTACCACCTTGCCAATCGCTCACAATTGCCCCCGCAACCTCAGCAATAACTGACCCTGCTGCAATGTCCCATAATTTCGGATCGGAAGCGATAGTAGCAATAAGGCTGCCCTTTGCCACGTAAGCAAACTGCAGCGCTGTTGAACCTAAATTGCGAAATCTTGTTCGCTGCATAATTTCGCAAGCCCAACGCGGCACCCCATTATCAAAATGGCTGTCCAGACCAACGCTTGAAAATTCACCCATTTTCTCTTTGCCGGCGGTTATTCGCCTGCCGTTCAATTGTGCCTCACGGCCCTTGACAGCCGTGAACATCGAGTCTGTGGCCGGCTCAAAAATCACGCCTGCAATCGGCTCACCATCATACATTACCGCGATACTGACGGTGAAGAAAAGCATCCGGTGTGCAAAATTGTTCGTTCCATCTAACGGGTCGATAACCCACCAGACCAACTCGGCTCCCCTCGGCGGCTGCTTGAAAATATTCTCTTTTCCGCCTTCTTCGGCGATAAAACCGTGGTCGGGATAGGTCTCTTTGATTCGATCCACGATTATCTGCTGGCACCGCGCATCAGTCTCCGTCACCATTTCGCTTTTATTGCTCTTTAGCGAAGCCTTGATGAAGTTTATTTCTTCCATTGCACGCTGTCCCGCCAGCCTCGCTGCAACAATGGCGGTTTCCAGCATCCGACTCAGGTTTCTCTGTTCTAATACCATATCTTGCCTTTCGTGCTCTGACCTTGACAGAATTACTATGTTTTCTTATTTTAGCATAGTTATGCAAACAGGCCAACATCTAAATAAACCGAAATTTTTCTGCCGTGCATCGCTTCGCCAGCGGGCTGCTTCGGCGTTTGTTTTCCTGGCGGTGGTTGCCTTCTTCGGGTTGTTCCGGTTGGCGGCAAACGGCAAGATTGATATAGGTCGCTGGCTTGCTCCCTGCGGCTTCAAGCAAAAATACGACTTGCCGTGCCCAACCTGCGGGATGACAACTTCGGTGCTTGCGTTCGTGCGAGGCAAGATTTTCGGGCGCGATGGCGCGTTTTATATCCAGCCAACCGCTGTATTGTTGTGCTGTATGCTCTTAATTATAGCATTTTTGGCTTTCCTTATAGTCGTTTTTGGCGTATATTTTGGCTTTATTAAGCGTTTTTTTGCCGAAGTTAAAATAAAGCACCTAATTCTGGCACTGATAATCGTTATTGCTGCCGGCTGGGTGGTAACATTGGCCCGGGCGCTGGCCGCACACCATTGATTATTGACTATTTACTATTGACTATTCTATTGACTATTGAAAAAAATAGAAGATTAGCCAGAGAGAACACACAGAGGCCAGGGGAAATCTGATTGGAAATCAAAATTCAGAACCAAAATTTTGCAGATTTGGGGGAAATTCGGGTTTTTTTCGGCTCTTTTTAGTGCGAATATTGGTTTTTGGGTTAAAAATGGGGGTTGGGGGGTTAGGTTGTAGGGTTTGGGTAAAATAGGCAAGAAAAAAGTGGTAAAAAATGAGCAAAAATTGCAAGAAATTTGCAGAAATTTGCAAAAGTGAGCGCTTTTTGAGCAAAAATTGACAGAAATGCGCGCTTTTTGAACCACTTTTTACACCAGTTTTTCCACCACGAAGACATCCGCCTTCGCTAAAGCTACGGCGGACAGGCTCCGGCACAAATAGAAATTAGACGCAGATTGACGCTGATTACGCAGAGGAATTGAGGCACGAATTGACACGAAATTCTTTTAGACCCCCGACGACGAAATTCGAGGGCAGGCAGGATAACAGGATTAGGCGGATTTTGTTTTAGCCAGCTTTGGCGTCTTTGGCCGAACCTTTCCTGAAAGCAAGCATAATTCGTATCTCGTGAAGCGTGAAGCATATCTGGCTACGAAGAACCCGAAATACAAAGCACGAAATACGAAACAAATTCAAAATCCGAATTTTCAAATTTTCAAAAGCAAATAATGGTGTGCAGTGCACACCCTACAATCTTTCGTATCTCGTATCTCGTGAATCGTATCTCGTGTGATATTATGGTCGTGATTATAGGAAAAATCAAATCTCAAAGAGCAAAATGCAAAAATACATATCAAAATGCAATTCTACTCTGCGAAGCAGCTCCGCTACGTAGCACGAGAATCTCAGGTAACAGTTGAGCCGGGGCGGGCTACTTATATCAATTGTAATTAAATGTTGCGCTCTGTATAAATGTCAGTAAGCCATCCCCAAGCTGCGCTTGAGGCTGCCACCCATCTATGCAAAATTCGCGAAGCGCAATGATTTAAAACAATCGGTATTACTTTAGCCTTTCGGCCAGCCACCAGGTTGGCTTGCGGCGGTTGGCATAGTCCAGGTAGATTTCAAACACATGGCCTTCGGCATCGCGCAGGACGTAGTACCGACGGTGTCGGCGGTTGTACCATTTGCGACTGCGAGCTGGAAGCGAGCCGAATCCAATATCGACCCGTTCGCTGAGAACTTCCACAACGTCGTGCTGCTCGCCCCGCCAACAGAAGCGTACTGGCCGCGGGGACGTCTCCGCCTTCTCTACTTCAATTTGTTCACTGATGAATTCTCCCATCGCAGACAACCCTTGATAACGATGTCGGCCCATTGTCGATACGCGCCCGATGCAATATTCCGCAATTGGCACTGCCTTTGGGCAGGTAAATAAAGCTGCCTATCGTGGACCTTTAGCTTTAGAGCCTATCCCAATAACCCGCTCTATTGCGGCCGGCTGCAAAGCCCGATGCCTGCGTTGTCGGCCAAAAACGTTCTCAACGTGGAGAAAACCACGCCTCCGAGCATTTTTGGCCTGCTGCCTTGGCCTTCCCGATATATCGGGACTCGGCCT
>JAUXAB010000128.1 GCA_030615025.1 Phycisphaerae bacterium
GAAAGTCAGCATCCCCAACAGCTTTTTTGGAGACTTCAACCCATACAGCGACCTGATTCACGGCGACTGGTTCCGTTCCAAGGGACGGAACCATCACACGGGCGCCGTTTATCTGAACGGCCACTGGCTCACCGAAGCGGCTAAGTTGGAGGAGGTGCTGAAACCCATCGGAGACACACCGCTGTGGTTCGGGAAAGTGGACGAGACAACCACCACGATCTGGGCGCAGTTCAAAGACGTCAATCCCAACGAAGATGAGATCGAGATCAATGTGCGCAAAGCGGTATTCTACCCCGAGAAGCCGGGCATCAATTACATCACCGTGCGCGGCTTTACGATGGAGCACGCGGCCACGCCCTGGGCGCCGCCCACCGCAGAGCAGATCGGTCTGATCGGCACCCACTGGAGCAAGGGATGGATCATCGAGAACAACGTCATTCGCTACTCCGTATGCACGGGTATCACACTCGGCAAACACGGCGACAAGTTTGACAACACCTCGCAGAATTCCGCCGAGGGGTACGTCAAGACTATCGAACGCGCCACGGCGAGGGGCTGGTCCAAGGAGAACATCGGTCACCATATGGTGCGCAACAACCACATCTCGCACTGTGAGCAGGCCGGCATCGTCGGCAGCATGGGGCCGGTGTTCAGCACCGTCACGGGCAATACCATCCACGATATCCACATCCGCAGACTGTTCACCGGGGCGGAGATGGCCGGGATTAAGTTCCACGGCGCCGTGGATACCCTCATCAGCCGTAACCACATCTATCGTACCAGCCGCGGCATCTGGTTGGACTGGATGACCCAGGGCACGCGCGTTACCCGGAACCTACTACACGACAACGGTCCCAGTGAAGACCTGTTTGTGGAGGTCAACCACGGCCCCTTCCTGGTGGACAACAACATACTCCTCTCCGGAAACGGCATCTTGGTGAATTCCCAAGGCGCCGCCTACGTGCATAACCTGATAGCGGGCCGCATACGGGTTGCCGTTGGTGAACGTCGTCTGACACCCTATCTCAAAGCACACTCTACGGAAGTGGCGGGATTGCATGGGAATGCCAGTGGTGATGAACGTTACTACAATAACATCTTCGTCAACGGTGGCCTGGCGCCTTATGATCCGACAAAACTGCCGGTATTCATGGCCGGTAATGTGTTTCTCAAAGGCGCCAAGCCATCTAAGCACGAATCCAACCCACTCGTGCAGCCGAACGTCAATCCCGGCATCAAGCTGGTAGAAAAATCCGATGGCATGTATCTCGAAATCACACTCGACAAAGTCTGGGCACAACAACAACAACAGCGTCAAGTGGTAACGACTGATCTGCTCGGTAAGGCCAAGATTCCCGATCTTCCCTACGAACAACCCGACGGCTCGCCGTACCACATCAACGTTGATTACTTCGGCAAGAAAAGAAAAACCGCCAATCCCTTTCCGGGCCCCTTTGAGCTTCCCGCGGGCGGAAGGCACGTGCTGAAAGCTTGGCCTGCAGCCGCCCTGCAATAGGCCAAGTTACTATGCACAAATCATGGGTCGAAAATTATGCCCAAGACGATGTTCAGGGCCATCGCAACAATGGTGCGACCTCTTGGGCAATAGGTCATAGACTTGACCGCCCACTCCCAGTACATCAAGACTTATCTTAATTGCAGGACTTCGCATCTCGCGGTATAATGCACACCGACAGGCCTCGCTTAATCATGTTGCTGCTGGAAAGCTAAGGATTAATATGTAGGAGGATATGACATGAAATTGAGATTCGTACATCGGCTCATGTTCACCACATTACTTGTCTGCCATTTCGAAATTCCTATCATAAAAGTACAAGGACAGGTATAATGAGGATATTCCTTATCGCACTCATGGTTGTGGTAGGCTTTACGATTTCTGATTTGCCAGCAGATGACACGCCAAGAGCCAACCCCGAAAAACTCCGTCCACCTTGTCAGTAAAGCACTGCTATGAGGCCATTCTCGTCAAATACAAAAGTGCCTTACGTAAACTTGCCACATGCAAAAACTGAGCACGTGTCTGTAATAAGTATGCTTAGTTCAAAGCCAAATGTCTCGCCCAAGAGTTTCTTCGAACACACAATTGGGGTATACAGCCTCAAATGGCATGGCTAATTATTTTTGCGATATAGGGTTGCTGTTCCGCAAGAATCCGCAGATAATTGGAATATATGCTTAAAGCAACGTTACCGGCAAGAGCGGTGAGGTTGTGATGGTTACCGCACAAGAACTGGATGCGATAGACGCTAAAGATGCTCTAATCTCTTCTCAACTGTGAGAACCAGGATACCGTCAAGGAACTGAAGGCGATTTTGTAGATATCTAAGAAGAATGGACGCAACGACCCTCACAAGACCCCTGCGTCACCCGGAATGAGTTGAGGTCGTTAGACGGTCGGCAATGAGTACAATAAGAACCATCGTGATTAAGGAGAAAGACATGAAAACCTCATTATTAGTCATCCTTATCCTCACAATCCTGCCGTGGGCTTGTGAAGGGAGGCAGAATAATTCAAACAACGCAGGGAAAGGTCAAGCAGGTGTCGTCACTTCATCTTCTCGTGGTCTGCACGGTTATATAAGCTACAGTGCAACCCGTCCGCCGGACCGGGCTACTTACAGTGCGGGCATGGGTTTTTATGCCGCGGTCTGGCCGCTGATTGACAAGCCGATTGCCCGCTTTCAGATCGGCCTGCCCAGTGCCTGGATATCACCGGACAATTCCGACAACAAGGATAAACCGCTCGCTCCAATCGGTACACATGCCAGGGACAACTGGCCGGAGCGGGGGCCTACCTGGAGTAGTGTTTTTCAGACCGTGGAAGGAGGCCTGGGTTATTGGGCTCGCAATCACTTCCGCTATGGACCGCCTAAATTCAGCCTGAACGCCACCCCGCAATGTTACGATTACGAGATCGGATCACCCGGTTGGTCGTTCTTTTACAGCAACAAAGCCCTGCCTGATAATCGATTGGGAATTGCTCAATTGAGCAATCGTCTGCTCATTCCGCCGGATGCACTGCCTTTCGAGGGCAATCCCAACGGCAAATTCCTGGGGATCACCTACATGGCCTTACCCTTTACCGAGCCTACCACCGGGGACCCTCCAACCGGCGATCAGGCCTGGACCTGTTTTCTCAGTGCGGCCAACTTCAAAGGGCCGATGGCCTATTATATCCCGGAGACTTGGAGTAAGATCGGCAAGTTATTCAATTATCCCTTTATCTATGGACGCGGACTCGACGCCCGGCCGGGCAGGATGGGAGGCGGCGCCATGGAGATCAACACCGTGCCGTGTTTCCGGTCCCAAGACTCCAAAGGTGTCGTTTATTCAAAGCTGCCGAGGTTGCAGTTCCCGGTAGATGATAAAGGAAGAACCCTGCTGGTGCAGAACGTGACGTATTACTCCAAGGCGTCCTTGTATGACGCCTTCAAAGCATGGCGGGACGGTGGCCCGGCCTGCTCCGGAAAGTTCGACGAGAAGGGCGCCTTCAGGTCCAGGTTGAGTACGCGTACACCGCGTTTCGATCAAGGCGGCAAGAGAATCACCGGTGTTGACAAAATCTTTGACACCAAGATATTCGAATCCAATGTGTGGGGCCTGGAGTGGCACGATGGCACTACCAACGCCAATGGCTATTTTCCACAGTATTTCAAACATGTCGGGGATGAGCGTGTGTCCGTGTCCGCTGCGGATGTTCCCACGGAAACGCAACTCCTGACCAGGGAGTTCAGAATAGCGAGCCGGGGCGCTCCCTACACCTCACCGACCGGCGGCGCCTGGGGCAATCCCGGCCCGAAGAGCGGGCCCTACAAGGTCGATCTTGCAGACGGCTCAACCGTCACCTACTCCTGGTACCGCTTTGTCGATCAGCCGTCTTTCCAGCAGTATAATTGGAGTGAAGAAAAGAAGGCGAAGCTACAATCTTTTGTCGAAAAAATACACACCAACTGGCCGATCGACAGGGATTACATGGCGCCGCTCAGCAGCGGAACCCTGGCGACATTCGATCCGGCCCTGCTCGTGACACCGCCAGAGGGGCTGGAGGTTGGTTACGTGCCGATCGTGACCCATCAGGAAGACGCGAGGTCGTAGGGTGCAAAAAGTACTTGAAGTACTTGCAACTATTTGATTTTTAAGGACTTAAAACCTTCCCTGACGAAAGTATGTATTGGGTAAACTGTCGTATTACAGACACATGCTCAGTCGCACGTGGTAAGGTCACACGCACGTGGTAAGGTCACATAACTCCCTTAGAGACAAGGCAGATGAGGTTTTTAGGTGGGACACGGGAAATTCCATCAATCGTATAAAAATATTCTATTACAGGAAATAGTAATCACTCTATTATCTCTTTGTGAACTTTAGCCATCTTAACATAGAGAACCGCCGTCAGTGGGTGGTTCTTAATGAATTTCATGCAACTCGACCTTTTTGGCAGGAGTTGCGTTTATTTCTTAAGTCCTTGTAAATAAAGAGTTAGGTACTCTGAATTTTGGCTAAACCCCACTCTTTATAAAATCACTTTATTCAGTAAATTTTATAACTTATCCGTTTATATGATTTTTGCTTGATCCAGATTATCATCGTTTCTGTACCGTCTGTATCCCTTATGATTCCTTGCCTGAAATT
>JAUXAB010000095.1 GCA_030615025.1 Phycisphaerae bacterium
ACAAAGCCAAACAAACCCAAACAAAGCCAATTTCCAGAAAGCCAAAATGAACGTAAATAAAGTATTAACAAAGGATTATGAAAAAAGGACACTTGGTGAACGCGGGAAAAAACAAAGCCAAACAAACCCAAACAAAGCCAAATTCAAAAAGGCCAAAATGAACGTAACATCTATTATAACAAAGGATTATGAAAAAATGTCAAATTGGGCACTTTTTGAAAACGAACCCAAAACGAACCCAATCAAACCCAATTTCAAAGGCAAAAATATGCTGCTGCGTATGACGATTAACACCCGGCGTGTCTCGTTGCGTTACTACGCCGAATGCGCAGAGGATGCGAAATTTACCAGTATCGTATATAGTAGCGGCTGGATTACGGAAACCAGTTGCGAGTTTAACGGCCTGGAGTTGGGCAAACATTACTGGTATAGCGTGAAGGCCGGAAACCTGCCGGACAATACAGAGAACCAAGAGAAAGGCTGTGAATTCAAATTTATACTACTTCACGTTCTTCTTTATTTGTTCGTAAATAAGTCTGGATTTGGTCTCGTTTCCGAATAGACCTACTCGAATGCTTAACTCGGTGGCGTCTTCTGCGGTGGAATTAAGCCTTATTGTAATCTTTTTATCCTGGGCATCACGTGCAACAATTTTTGCCGCCAACGCATCCTTTACCTTACTGCTGACTCTGAACTCAAGCTGCTCGAGCGCCTTTAGTGTTGCCTGGTAAACAGCATTTATGTCTTTTGCCACAACTGCCTCGAGGTCGCCCATAGCATATATTACGGTGCCTGCTCCGGCTCCCACCCAGGCAACCGCACAGCCCTGCGCCAAGACAGTCATGCCGACAAGTAAAAGTGGTAAGAAAAGTTTTTCCTTTTGCATTACAGCGACTCCTTTTCTACTATAGAAAATCATTCGCTAAGAAAGTATGAGCAACTAAAGCATTTGTCAACTCCGTAGTTTGATGAATAGCCGAATTTAGCCCTTTGTGGGCTCCGGACAATTTGCCTTTCTTAAATAAATATTGGTACTTTCTGGTTGAAATTGAGATTAAAGTATTGTAAAAAAAAGCGATAATTTTTTAATTGGCATTGGCCAGTTGCTTAGATTCATGCCGATAAAATAGTTAGGTAGTGGATATTTTGCAAAATTAAGCTGATTTGGCTATGGCACGTAATCGTAAAAAAGTGTCTCTGTACGAGGTGATGGGCAAAAGCTGGTCTAAGTCGAGCTATGACAAGACATTAAAGAAATTGCCTGCAGAAAAGTCCGAAAGGGATGAGCCAACCCCAGCAAAATCCGCTATGCCTGTGTCTGGAAGGGCAACACACTGGCCGAGAAAGCCGAAAATTGCGCAGTTTAACGCGGGCAGAATCGAGATATCAATGCCGTACCCGCTTGCGATTGCACTGCTTTTGGGCGTTGTACTGCTGGTTTTGGTAGCTCTTTGGCTTGGTGAAATTGGTTATCTAAGCAGGGGAAGAATAACTAATTCAGCAGGAACGGTAGGGGGGGGCATGGCGGGCACAAGGAAAAGGCCTGGTGTGGATGAAAAAATATCGCCCGGCGGCGTACGGGAAACCACAACAGGTGAGTCGAAAGGCAATAATCGAATCGTGATACAAACCTATCGTACCAGAGCTGACCTGGAGCAGGTACAAACGTATTTTGCCCAGTTTGGTATAGAAACAGAAATAATACCGATAGATAATCAGTGGTTACTGGTTACTAAGGCCAAATATGAAGAAAAACCTGAAAGGCCAGGGACGGATGGCTACGCTGCAATACAAGAAATAATCAAGTTGGGTGCTAAATATAAAGCGCCGCAGGGTTATGAGCCTTTCGGCGCAAAATCGTTTGAGACTGCGTACGGTATGAAGTTTGATGATTAGTTTTAGGCAGTGAGGTTGAATGTCCATCGATCGCTCATTAAAAATTAAAGGTGCTCTGAGAAGGCACCGAAACGTTCTGACGCGAGCAGAGCGGATCGAGCAGCTTAAAGAGGAAGGCCGATGGTCTGATGGCGATTCGCTGCTCGGTTTGGCGAAGGTCGCGCACCGCAAGAGTCACGCCGGCCGGAAAGCAAAAGCGGCTCCAGAGAAGGAAGCTGCGACTGAAGCCGTGGCCGGCGCCGAAGCCGAAGCTCCAGAGGCCGAAGAAAAAGAAAGTTAAGAGCTTCAGACAAATCTAAGATACCACGAGTGGACGGGCAAGCAGTTGCCCTCGGCGAATATAATCACTTTATTTTAGGTGCGCGCCCACTTTTATACCGACAATAAACGAGGGGCAGTATGATTTTATCAGCCTTCGGCACTTACTAAGCAGCGATGCACACTTTTTGAGGAGAAAAAATTGAGACGACAAATTGTTTTTGCGTTAGTAATAATGATAATAGTGCTGGTGAATTTGCCGGCAGCAGGGCAGGGGGGTAGTAATGGGATTTGGCCAATGCCCGCCTGGAAAGAGGCTACGCCGCGGGAGATGGGGATGGATGCGAGTGTGTTGCGAAGGGCACGGGACTATGCACTCACCGGCGGCGGGTCGGGCTGTGTCACTCGGCACGGCCGAGTCGTGATGCGGTGGGGGGACCAAAAGCGGCGATACGACCTGAAGTCAACGACCAAGGCGATTGGCGTCACTGCTGTGGGTCTTGCGCTGAAAGACGGCAAGATTAAAAGCCTCAACGACCCGGCTAAAAAATATCACCCAAGCCTTGGTATTCCACCTGAGTCGAACGCCGACACGGGGTGGCTCGATAAGATTACACTTTTTCATCTGGCGACGCAGTCAGCCGGCTTCGACAAGCCCGGAGGATACACCAGGCTGCTGTTTGAGCCGGGCACAAAATGGTCGTACAGCGACGGGGGGCCAAACTGGTTAGCTGAGTGCGTGATGCTGGTATACGGGGAAGACCTGAAGACAGTGATGTTTGAGCGAGTTTTCGGGCCGATTGGTATCAAGCCATCGGATTTGACGTGGCGGAGCAATGCGTATCGGGCGAAAGAGATTAAAGGCATCAAACGGCGGGAATTCGGCTCAGGTATCAGCGCCAATGTCGATGCGATGGCGCGGATTGGGTACCTGTATCTGCGGCGCGGGAGGTGGCAGGATAAGCAGATTATCCCTGCGTGGTTTGTTGATATGGCTCGGACGGTACCACATGAGGTGCGTGGCCTGCCAGTTGTGAAGCCGGAAAGCTACTTCAACGCCTCGGACCACTATGGATTGCTATGGTGGAACAATGCGGATGGGACGATGGCGAAGGTGCCGCGAGATGCGTACTGGTCGTGGGGGCTCTATGACAGCTTGATTGTGGTGATACCGAGTCTCGATATCGCGGCGGCGCGGACGGGGAAGTCGCTGAACAAGGCGCGCAATTCCAATTACAAGGCTATTGAGCCGTTTATTGAACCGATTGCGATGGCGGTGAAGGGAGATGGTCGGAAGGGCGGTGCGCCGTATCCGGCCAGTCGTGTGATAAAGGGTATCGAGTGGGCGGCTGCGAAGACGATTGTCCGGAAGGCTCGTGGCAGCGATAACTGGCCGATTACCTGGGCGGACGACGATAATCAGTACACAGCTTACGGGGACGGCTGGGGATTTGAGCCGAAAACGAAAAAGAAGTTGAGTCTCGGTATTGTAAAGATTAGTGGGTCGCCGCCGGATTTTCGGGGAATCAATATCCGCACGAAAAGCGGTGAGCGGTTAGGGCAGGGGGCCAAGGGTGCGAAGGCCAGCGGGATGCTTTGCGTCGATGGCGTACTCTATATGTTAGTTAGAAATGTCGGCAATTCGCAGATTGCGTGGTCTGCGGACCACGGCAAAACGTGGACGTGGTGCGATTGGAAGTTTACGATTAGCTTTGGCTGTCCGACATTTCTGAACTTCGGCAGAAATTACGGCGGTGCGCGGGATGAGTTTGTATATATCTATTCGCCGGATAGAGATAGTGCTTACAAGCCGGCGGACCGGATGGTTATGGCACGGGTGAGGAAAGACCGGATAACAGAGCAGGGGGGTTATGAATTTTTCAAGGGCCTTGATAGGAAAGGTGAGCCGGTATGGACGAAAGATATTCGCGAAAGGGGGGCTGTGTTTATCAATCCCGGCAAATGCTATCGCTCGGGGATTAGCTACAACGCTGGTCTGAAAAGATATTTGTGGTGTCAGACAGTCTACGGCAGCGAAGATATGCGTTTTAAGGGCGGGCTGGGCATTTTTGATGGGCCGGAGCCCTGGGGGCCGTGGACTACCGTGTACTACACGGAAAAATGGGATGTTGGGCCGGGCGAGACATCGAGTTTTCCGGCCAAGTGGATGAGCAAAGATGGCAGGACCTGCTATTTGCTTTTTTCGGGGGGAGACTGTTTCTCTGTTCGCAAAGCGACACTGACGGTAAGTGACGGCTGATGAGATGCTGTGTCATCAAACGGGTGCACGTCATCAACTGATTATCGATTAACGATTTCGGCACAGGCGAATCTGCGATATTGATTATTTTTTCGGATTGCGTCGCCGTGCCGGCGACGGCTAAACAAGTCCGGAGTTATTTACAGAGGTAAATATCTTCGCTGGTTATGCTTTTCGCCAGATTGATTTTAGTCTGTAGAGTTTCAGGGATTTTATTTTTGCACGGCCGCCGGTAGCAGAGACATGCTGTGAGGTGTTGTTCGGGTCGAGCGGGAAACAGAGGTGTAGTGTAGTCCGGCCATAATTGGGAAAGACCTCGATGCTTGTGCGGTCAACGAGGATGTGCAGCTTGATTACACCATCAATGGGGTCCAGCTTTACTTTTTTGCCTTTGCAGCGAAGCGTTCTGTCGGCGACATTGTAGCTCAAAGGGTTGCCGCGAAGATTGAAGACAAGCTCGGAGGCGGAGCCGAGCTGGATTTCGGCCTGGATTTCAAAGAGCTCGGCGGATATGGCGGACAGGAGCTTTTCGCCCGGTTCCATAGTAGTGTTTTTCAAGCTCCAGTAAACGCCGCGGAGCTCTTCGATTTCTCTTACAGGTACGCGGCAGAGCCGAATTCCTTCGGGGAATGTGCGCAGGGTAAGCTCGCAGGGAATCGACATCTGCTGGTTAAAAGGCATACCGGGGAATTTTCCACCGGCCATCCAGGCAATTTGGATTCTTCGGCCATCAGATTCGGGGATGTCACTGTAGGTCTGAGAGGCGTAGAAGTTTCCGACTCTGGATTCAAACGGCCCGGCTTGTTTGGTAAATTTTCGGCCATCAAAAGTTCCGAGCAGGTATCTGCCGTTTCCCCCCCAGAAGACCCAGCGGGTATTGGCGGGGTTTCCATCAACGGCCAGCGGGAAGAAATCGGGACATTCGCTGCTTCCGGGGAGTTTTATGTCCTGCAGGTGGGTCCACTGCTTGAGATTCTTTGAAGAGAACAAGACGAAATCGTCCCTGTCAAGATAGAGTGCCATAATCCAGGTTTTGGTGGGTTCGTGCCAGATGACCTTTGGGTCGCGATTGCTGGCCCTGATGTGTCCGATGACGGGGTTGTTTTTGTATTTGACCCATGTTCGGCCGCGGTCGTTGCTGTATGCGATGCTCTGAGTGAATGGCACTTTCTTTGGGGCGTGTGAACCTGCTGATGTATAGAAGGCGACCAGGACTTTTTCCTTACCGGTTTGAAAGCCGGAGGTGTTTTTCCAATCGACGACTGCGGAACCGGAGAAGATTGTGCCAAGCTCGTCGGGTTCGATGGCATCGGGCAGCTGTTTCCAGTGAATCAGGTCGGTACTGACGGCGTGTGCCCAGGTCATGTTGCCCCAGTTGATGCCTTTGGGGTTGTGCTGAAAGAACATGTGGTATTCGCCCTTGTAAAAAACCAGGCCATTCGGGTCGTTTGTCCAGTTCTTCCGGGGAGTGAAATGAAATTGCGGGCGGTACTTTTCATTGTATAAAGCAGCAGCGGGGGGGTTCTTGCGGTTTTCGCCGGCTATAGCATGATGCGGTATCAACTGCGAGAGGGCCAGTGATGTCGTGCCAAAACCCATTTTTTTGAGGAAATCGCGGCGAGTGTGTAATCGGTTTTCATTTTTGATTAGTTGTTTTCTGATAGCCATTTTTGGTTCCTCCTGTGCTAAAGGGAAATTTTTAATCGAGATTTCGGACCACTAAATTTTCCGTTCAATATGGTACCAACTTTGCCTGGCGAATGCAAGCAAATGATTAAAGATTATTGGTGATTGATTATCCGTGGGATTTCGGCGCCAAAGTCATGGAGAAATTTCCAGTTTAGAATTTTTGTAAGATTGGAAATTAGTTCAGCTTACGCTTTGGGTCCAGTGCCATTGCGATTCTGAAGCCGTTTTTTTGGTTTACCATCTCACCAAATAGAGTCCACATTCTTATGTATGAACGACAGAGCCAGGGGGGAGCACCGAAGGAGCCTCCTCTTGTGACACCGACGCGTCCGCTGCCTGTCGATTCGAGCCATGCGGAGCCATCGGTCGGTGCGTCGTTACAGTCGTAGTGCCACATATCCTGTACCCATTCCCAGACGTTGCCGTGCATGTCGTATAGGCCCCATAGGTTTGGCTTTTTCCGGGCGACGGGATACGTTCTCTTATTCGAGTTCCATCTGTGCCAGCCCATCTCGTCGAGGTCGCCTGCGTACCTTCCTGTGGTGGAAGCGCGGCAGGCATATTCCCATTCGGCTTCAGAGGGCAGGCGGATGTGTCGGCCGGTCTTTTCGCTAAGCCATGAGCAGAATGCGATTGCGTCGTAGTAGCTTATGTGGGTGACGGGTTCGGTGTCGGTCTGAACGAAGCCGTGGAAGCGCCAGTCCGAGAGGAACTCGCTGCGCCACTCTTGGTCCCCGAGCAGTGCCCAGCCTTGTTTTTCGGCTTCGGTGACATAGGCGGTGTCCTCTACAAAGAGGTCGAACTGTTCGAGAGTAATTTCAGTCCTGCCGATATAGTAACTGTAGTCGATAGTAACTTTGTGGGCGGGCATCTCGTATGTCATATTTGCGATGTCGAGAATGACACGAGGACTTCCCATGACGAATGTTCCGGGGTCAATGCGAATGAAGTCAAACCCAATGTCACCGACGGTCAGCGTGAGTTTGGCAGGGGTGCTGCGTGCGGAGGATTTACGAGGTTTCTTTACTGAAAGGGCAGGTAGGGCAGCTTTGGCAGATGGTGGTTTGCTGCATCGCACGATTCTAAAGCCGGTGCCGCATTCTCTGAAGGTTCGGTGTGCTGGATATCGAAATGAGGACGTGCATGAAGAGTCGGGCCTGCACCATGCGCCGCTCCTCAGCACGTGGCGAGATGCAGCTTCGGCGGCGACTTCGAGTGTGGTATTTGCGCTGCCATCAGTTGGCGCGTTTCGATAGTGCCGGTAATAATAATCTTCGCACCATTCCCAGACGTTGCCGTGCATGTCGTATAGGCCCCAGGCGTTTGGCTTCTTTTTGGCGACGGGATGTGTCTTTGCATTGCTCGTCATATCGAACCATGCCACTTGTTTTACGTCGCCGGCATGGTTGCCTGTTGTTCCCGCCCTGCAGGCGTATTCCCATTCGGCTTCTGTCGGGGGGCGGAAGTGTTTTCCGCTCTTTTCGGTGAGCCATTTGCAGAATGCCTTTGTGTCGTTGTAGCTTATGCAGACAACCGGGTGGTCCTCGGTCTGTTCGAAGCCGGGCTCTTGCCAGTTTTTGTTTCTCGCGCCACCAATTTGGTCGGGACATGGACAGTACCATGCCCCGTCGTGGCGTTCGGCCCCTGTTTTGTAGGCGGTATCTTTGACGAAGGCCCTGAACTGGCCGACGGTGATTTCTGTTTTGCCGATGTCGAAGCTGTAATCGATAGTAACTTTATGTACCGGCCTTTCGTCGCCGTCGCCGGAATCCGAGCCCATTGTAAATGTCCCCGGGCCGATAGTTACAAGCTGAAATTCTGTGCCGGCGATTTTGATAGTGGATTCCTTCAGCGCCCGTGCCGGAGCGGGATGGATGAATGCGAGTGCGATTGTGAACGTGATTAAATAGTTGGGCCTCATTTGGAACAGGATACCATTTTTGTCCTGAAAATTGAAGCTTTTTGGATTTTGCTGAAAGAACGTGTGGTATTGGCCCTTGTAAAAGCCGCCTTTCTCCAATAACATACCAAGTCTGCTCCAAAAGGCGAAGCTATCATGTAAATGATAATTGATTATTCGTGGGATTTGGGTATTATACAGGCAAATGAAAGAGATTATTGCGAAAAGAGCGAAACTTATCGACTCGAGCGGGATTAGAAAGGTCTTTGCGCTGGCGGCGTCGCTGAAAGAGCCGGTGAATTTTTCGATAGGTCAGCCGGATTTCGATGTGCCAGAGGCGTTAAAAGACGAAGCGATAAAAGCAATCAAAGCAGGGGCGAATAAATATTCACAAACAGCGGGCGATAGTCTGCTGCGGGAAAAAATCGCCGAGCAAGTGAAAAACGAGTTCGGCTGGGCGAGGCCGACAATACTGGTTACGAGCGGCGTGAGCGGGGGGCTGCTATTAGCGTTTATGGCGCTTATCAATCCCGGTGATGAAGTAATTATGCCTGACCCGTACTTTGTGATGTACAAGCATCTTGTCAATATGTTAGGCGGCAGGTGCGTTTTTGTTGACAGCTATCCGGATTTTAAGCTGCCCGTCGAGAAAATAGCGGACAGCATTACCGACAAGACGAAGCTGATTATACTCAATTCGCCCTGTAATCCGACCGGTGTGGTATATTCGGAACAGCAGATAAAGGCACTTGGCGAGATTGCGGCCACAAAGGATGTGGTCATACTGACAGATGAAATATACGAGAAATTTTGCTACGAGGACAAGTGCACAAGTATCGGCAATTATTATGACAAAGCTCTTATTCTGCGGGGTTTCAGTAAGCCTTATGCGATGACGGGCTGGCGACTTGGCTACGCGGCTGCTCACGAGTCTATCAGAGACGTAGTCGAAGAGATGACCAAAATACAGCAATATACCTTTGTCTGTGCGCCGACGCCTTTCCAAAAGGCGGCTATTGCTGCCCTGGATTATGATGTTAGCGATTTTGTCGATGCATACAGAAAAAAAAGAGACCTTGTTTATGAGGGCTTAAAAGATAAATTTGAACTTGTCAAGCCTGGCGGGGCGTTTTACGCATTCGTTAAAGCACCAGGTTCGGCTGGCGCCAGTGAATTCGTGGAGAGGGCAATTAAAAATAATGTCCTTATTATACCGGGCAATGTGTTCAGTGAAAAAGATACGCATTTCAGGATAAGTTACGCAACCGGCGATGATAAGATACGGCAGGGCGTAGAGATTTTGCGCAAACTGGCGGAATAGAAAATCTTATTCCTAAAATCTGTATTTTTGGTTTTGCATTATTGAAGATATGCGGTTACAATTTCATATATGAAAAACTGGGTTTGGAAATTTGCGGTTGTTTTTGTGTGGCTGATGTTGGTTGGCGGCCTGCACGGGCAGGCAATGAGCATTGGTGAGGCGAACAGCATCGTGGCAGAGTCGCCGAGTGTAAAGGCGGCGGTAATCATCTGCAAGGGGGACATTGGCGATGCGCTTTACAAATCCATCAAGCGCAGAAGCCAAATCGCCCGCGATGAAGGGGCAGAATACCTGATCTATGAAATTCAAACATATGGTGGTCTCGTCCAAGCTGCTGATGACATCTCAAAGTATTTGATACTTGAGGTTGGCAAAGAAGCCCACACGGTCGCCTATATAACCACTGAAGCTATATCGGCCGGCGCAATGATAAGTGTATCCTGCCAGGATATAATAATGCTTGAGAATACCACCATAGGCGATTGCGCCCCAATTGTACTTGTGCCCAGTCAAAAACTTGAAGGTGTCGAGCGGGAAAAAGCCGAAAGTTTTATCCGCGGGGCTTTCGACCGGGCCGCTAATGCAAACGGTTATCCTCGAGCATTGCTCAGGGCAATGGTAACAATGCAAATCGAGGTGTACAGGGTCAAGAACATAAAAACGGGAGAGTACGAGTTTTTTGAGAGCGTGCGGCTGCCGGATGACCCAAACACCTATGACCTGGGCAACAAAGAAGTAATTGTCGAAAGCGATAAGCTCTTAACGCTAATTGCTTCTGATGCTCTTGAATACGGCATAGCAAGGGCGGTGGTTAAGGACCTGGCAGGGGCGCTTGCGTTTTTGGCTGAACGTGACGGCGTAACTTTTGCCGGTGAGCCGAGGGTGCTTGAGACACTCTGGTCGGAAGAGATGGTGCGATGGTTAAACTCCCCGGCGGTGATGGCTGTACTTATTATGCTGGCCATGTTAGGAGTTTACATTGAATTCAACACACCGGGCGTCGGGCTGCCGGGGCTGGTGGCGGTTATATGCTTTGCGGTCATAATCGGCAGCAAATACCTCATCGGGATGGCAAACTGGGTGGAGGTGGCGGTATTGGTTGTGGGAGTACTGCTGCTGATGGTGGAAATCTTCGTGCTGCCCGGGTTCGGCATCGCAGGCTTTACAGGGGTAACGTGCATATTGGCCGGCTTGTTCGGTATGCTCATCAAGAATCCGCCTGACACATTACCCTGGCCCAATAATGATATTGCCTGGAATGATTTCGGATGGGGAGTTGTGAGTTTGGCGGGCGGCTTTGTAGGATTTGCTGTTTTAGCATGGCTGCTGGCAAAATATCTGCCTAAAATGCAGTTCCTCAGTGGGCTAATACTTGTGCCGACCGGAGCAAAGCAAGGTACTGAATTTGAGGTCAGTATGACCATTCCGCCTGAAAGTAAAACCGTAAGCGTGAACGTAGGCGAGCTCGGGGAAGTGATTTCGACACTGCGGCCGACAGGAAAGGCAAAATTCGGCAATGCAATAGTCGACGTGGTGGCTGAAGCCGAGTTCCTTGACAAAGGGACTAATGTTGAGATAATCGAAATTTACGGCAACAGAGTTGTAGTGAAAGCAGTAGGAAATCAATCATAGGAGTAAACTTATGTGGTGGCTTATTTTTGCTGTTTTTTTATATTTTGCGTGTGCGGCCCTGATGTTAGCTGAGGTATTTGTGCCGAGCGGAGGCATAATAAGTATATTCGCCCTCGCCTGTGTGATTGTCGGTGGAGTGATATTTTTCAAGCACAGCACTACCGCAGGCTGGATAGGCGTAGTTACTGCCGTAATAATGGTGCCGTCGGTCCTGATTATCGCTTACAAAATATTCCCAAAGACCAGGTTCGGCAAAAGTGTTACGCTCACGCCCTCCGAACGCCAGAAGGGCGATGCGATACCTGATACGCCCGAATTAAAAGAGATGCTTGGTGCCGTGGGCCTGGTTGTTACGCCGCTGCGGCCGGTGGGAATGTGCGATTTTTCAGGACAAAGACTTGAATGTGTAGCCGAAGGCGGGTATGTTGATAAAGATAAAAAGGTCAAGGTTATCGACGTGGAAAGCACACAGCTAACTGTTCGTGTAATAGAAACAGAAGAAACTTAATGAAAGGACAAAAAAATGTATAACTTAATAAATATGGTCTTGGCAATAAGCGACAGAGGCAAAGTGGCTTTGACAGTATTTTTAGTCATCATTGCCATTGTAGTATTCGTACTATTCCTGCTGTTCTTAAAGTTCTTCAGGTTGTGGCTGCAGGCGAAATTATCCCGAGCGGATGTCAAATTCTCCGAGCTTATTGGAATGTGGCTGAGGAAGGTCGATACCAAAACCATTGTGCTAAGCAAAATAACTGGGATTCAGGCAGGGCTGACCCTGACGACCCGGGATTTGGAAAGCCATTATTTGGCTGGCGGTCGGGTCCCAAACGTTGTACGCGCATTGGTCGCTGCGAACAGGGCAAACATCGTTTTGACGCTGAAAACAGCTACTGCAATCGACCTGGCAGGACGAGATATCCTCGAAGCGGTTCAAACAAGTGTTAAGCCAAAGGTTATCGATTGCCCCGACCCGGCAAAGAGCAGGGGCACTATAGACGCTGTTGCTCAGGATGGCATCCAATTAAAAGCAAAGGCGAGAGTAACGGTTAGAATGAATATGGATAGATTAGTAGGTGGCGCAACTGAGGAGAC
>JAUXAB010000111.1 GCA_030615025.1 Phycisphaerae bacterium
ATAATCCTTTGTTAAATAGAAGTTTACGTTCATTTTGGGCTTTTCGGAAATTGGGTTTGAATTGGGTTTGTTTTTTCGGACTGCGAAATCATCTTTTTTTCTGTAATCCTTTGTTATAAGTGAGTTTACATTCATTTGGGCATTTAGTAAATTGGCTTTGTTTGGGTTTGTTTTCACCAAGTGTCCAATTGGATTTATTTTCATAAGCCACTGTTATTAAAGAGGTTACGTTCACTTGCAATCCGCCTACGGCGGACAAGATTGGGTTTGTTTTGCATAAAAAGAGCTGATTTGTAAAGCGTTCTCGACAAGTGTAAAGATGCGAAGGACAGAGGGCAGAAGACAGAGAGAGAAAAAAGTTTATCAGGTAATCAGGTAAACAGGAAGTGGATATCAGGGGAACAGGAGAACAGGGGGTATAGCGTGAAGCGTATCTCGCCATTTGGGGCCGACAAAAAGAGGGATTATTTAGGCTGGCTGTTTATTAGAGGCGGATTAAACGGATAAAAACCATAATAATTCTGTCTTTCTTAGCAAAAATGACCAAAAAAGTGCTTTATAAGCACATAAATAGCGCCGCCTTACAGGCGGCAGAAGGCGAAGGGCGGGATAATCCCCGAAGAGATATGAAAGGATGATTTCCTTCTATCTCACGGGGCAGGCGGGGCAAGGGAGAAGGGAAAAGGGGAAAAGAGAGAAGGGAAAAGGGAAAAGTGAGAAGGGAGAAAATAGCGTTTAGCGTGCGGCGTGTGAGAACTTGAAGCTTGAAGAAGTTGTCGAGGCTTTTGCTAACTATCGCGATGGAAGGATTGACTGGTCAGTCTACGGGGATTGGAGTCGAATCAGGTGGTGATGGCTAACCAGGGGCTCGGCACGAACCGGCGCCCGATTCAATTGGAGCAAAAAAGAACCCTGCAGACCAAATAACAGCCTGCAGGGTCCCTCATTAGCTCTCTGTCCTTACATTGCTATTGTCACACTAACTTAACCTATTGCGCATTATGGAGAAGTCATCAACCACTCTGCCGCAATAAATGCGAGGTCTCTGAAGTCAGTTTTCCTGCTCAGGTCTATATCCGAGATTAACGGATACTTCGGCCGGAAGTAGTAATCTTCCGTCTCTCCGTACTTGTAGCCGCTTGTAGGTCCGGAGCCGCCGGTACTAACCATGCTGGCGCCACCGCTGCCGCTCCACGGCTTCTCCGCGAGCGTTATCCGCATCCAGATCTTCTGACCTGCACTTGCGGCAGGATGCCAGGGCTTGAATGGCAGCGAACCGATCGTATTTAGTCCTGCGGGCAGACCACTTAGCAGCTGGTTTTGCACTGCCCACTCGGGCGCAAGTGTACCGTTGGCACACTTTAGAACATCGTCCCAATCGCCGTCGCGGTTGAAGTCCAGCCAGGCATTGAAATAGAGGTCAACATCCGGGTTGATGACATTGACGACGTACTTGAACTTTGTATCAGTGCAATGCGGCAGGTGCAATGGCAAGTTCAGCAGTCCGTCATCATAACGGTCCCGGTCCGGAGCATCGCCTGGAGGATCAATATTGTTAATTAAATCCTCGTCTAAGCCGGTATCCGCCTCAACTTCGCGCGACACATTCTGGCCAAGATAAGCTACCTTTCGTGGTTCCAAATGCTTCGGCCCGAACGGCGGAGAACCTATCTGGAAGACACTTGGATAATTGGCCTGAGTTCCCGGAGGCCCACCCTTCGGATATGCCGTCATAGCCGTACCACTGCCGTTACTGCTGTCCGGGGCGTCGCCAAGGTCACTCTCAGGCAGTGTTGTATCAGGGGTGAAGTAGTAATCCTCGGTTTCCCCGAATTTGTATCCACCAACAGGTCCGGCACCCCCGTATCCACTTCCGGGCGTCCCGCCGCTATATGCCCATCGCTGTTCTGAAAGCGTTATTCGCATCCAGATTTCCTGATCACCACCTCCAGCAGGATGCCAGGCCAGGAACGCAGGGGTCATGACGTTATTTAGCCCCACTACAAGAGAGCCGGCCGATAGCAGTTGGTTTTGCACAGCCCACTCCGGAGCAAATTGATTAGTGGTACACGGATGAGTATCATCCCAGTCGCCGTCGCGGTTGAAGTCGAACCACACGTTGACATAGAGATCGACATTTGGATTTATCACATTCACCGTGTAAAGGAACGCGCTTTTGCCGCAATGTGGCAGCACGAGTGGAAGCACTACACCGTCATCAAAGCCGTCCCGGTCCGCTGCATTCATCGGGGGAAAGATATTATTGACGCCATCGGCATCCGGCCCGATATCCGCTTCCATTTCAACAGATACGCGGGGGCCGAGAAAGGCCACAGCCCTCGGCCGGTGGTGCTTCGGGCCATGCGGTGGCGAACCGGCCGTGTAAACCGTTGGGAACCTGGCATTCACTCCACCATATGTGGTCATGGCTGCGCCGTGAGTATTTGTACTATCGGGCGCGTCACCAAGCTCAGCCCGGTGGGCCTCGTGTATCTCCCACGTCCAGCGGCGTTCACGTTCCTGATTGTTATTCGTGAATTCGATTAACTGTCGGCCAACGAGAAATCCGCCCGGAGGAATTGTAATATCAAACTGTTCGAGCTGCACCAGATGCATGCTGCCAGGCGGAAGAGGTACCGGCAACTGCATCGGGTTTATTATCGGGATCCATGGCAGCTTGTTCTGTCGGCCGTTGGTATTGAGTTCCCTGTACGGTTCGGAACCAAGCAGCCTCTCGAGTTCTCCCCGACTTCCAACAACAGCTAAATCCATCTGGAGGAGCTCGATACTGATGCGCTGAGAATCATTATGCAATTCAAAGGTTTGACTGGAAGAAGCCTCGTCACTGGAAGGAGTATCCTGTACCTTAAAGCCCGGGATCGGTACCTCCCCGGCATTGGCGCCGGATAAACGCACGCCATCACGAGTCCACCATCCCACAAGATCAATAATGACATTGTGACAGGTAACATCAAAGAATAATCCCAGGTGCAGGATATCGCAGTATTTATAATCTGCACCGGACCAGTCGGCCTTTACTATGTACCAGTTCTGTGCGGCAACACTGGTGTCGGGGTCGATGGTGATATTGAAGTTGGGGAACCAGCCATCGATATGACCAATTAGTATTGGCGGCTGCGAGAAGTTACCCGCCGGGTCACCCGATTCGATTCGGCCTTCCACGTGAAAGTCGTTGGCCACTACACCAGGGATGTCCATGTGAAGGTCAATATTAATACCGGCCACTAATGTGGGTACCGGTAGCGGTTCGGGAGCCAACTCCATACGTATCGGTCCCTCACTCGGTGTCCAGGTTTGACCGCCGTCGACTGAAAGCTCAGTAAAGACGTCGAAGAAGCTGTCGATGTCATACATTCCACCGCCGAGGTCGGTGATCGTCGTCGAACCAGACGATGAACGGCTTGGGCTCTCGCGGATTATGATGGGCGTTCCACCGACATTGCCTGACAAGCTCATTGAGACGATTTCGGTCGCGAATGTGCCGGTCATCCCAGGGACATTCCCTGACAAACTCATTGAGATGATTTCGGTCGCGAATGTGCCAGTCGATCTGGAACCATCCAATTCGATCTCGTAAGTGACGTCGAAGAAGCTGTCAACGCTGTACTGCCCGCCGCCACCCAGGCTCATGAGCGAGATCGGGTTTAGCGGGTTAGCGCCCCGCAGCGATAAACTCACGATTTCCGTTTGAATAGTCCCGCCAACGTAATTGACTGAGTTAATCGACTCATATCCGGCCCCCCTGGCTGGAAACTTGTCATCGTCAAATACAAGCGGCGGTTCCGGTAGTGGTTCAGGGGCCAATTGCATGTGTATACTATTGGAAGCTGCTACCCAGGTGTGACCGCCATCCACTGAAAGCTCGGTAAAGACATCGAAGAAGCTGTCAATATGGTACATCCCATTGCCGGGGTCGGTTGTTGTTTGCCCGCCCCTTGATGACCTTTCTGGGTCCTCGCGGATCATGATAGGCATCTCACCGACATTGCCTGACAAGTTCATCGACACAATTTCCGTCGCGAAAGTACCAGTCCTACCGTAGTCGGTAGGAATGTCGACAGAGAGCTCAGTGAAGACATCAAAAAATGATTCGACGGAGAATTGTCCGCCATCGACCGACAACTCGGTAAAGACATCGAAGAAGCTCTCGACACTGTACTGTCCGCCGCCGCCTAAGCTCGGCGATATTGTCTCGCCCGGGTCGCGGCAGCGAAGCGACATACTTACAATCTCGACTTCGTAAGTCCCGGTATCAAATGTGGCTGAGTTAGTCGATACGTACTTGCCGCCCTTGACCGGGAACTCATCACTCGAGGCCACCAGCCCCTGTGCCGCGGCGCTGCCGACCAACACAAGAGCAACAATAACAACTGCTGCAACTTGCACAATTCTTCTTGCTTTGTGATTCAACATATTCGTCCTCCTTTCTGAGATTCTGTTATTACTCTTCCAGTTTTTGCCACGAACTGTTGTGACAACCTCTCAGCAATCCGTTGCTCCACGTATTCAATCCTATTGGTTTCTGACCGTCTTTTTCCGCAGACGCCTTCTTTTTGTTCACTATAGGAATGAAAGCTCTTGAATCCGTGCCTTGGCGAAAAGTTCTCAAACTCTCTGCTTTTTTCGCCCAAGAGTGACCCTTAAATTGAAATTATACTTTAGTCGTTGCCAATATGCAAGCTATTTTTTGACGAAGACGCCAAAATTCGACGTCTGAAAGGCATTCGATACACGCCGGTCAGAATACGATTTTATCGCAATATTGAGCCACTTTGTGCAAAATAGCTGTTTTGATGTGTATTATCAGCTTTTTCTGAGACGTACCCCCCCGAAAAACTGCGTCCTAACCTGACCTGTCATTGAAGGACTTACGTGAACTTGCTGCATCCAACTAATTGTATTATCTTGGCGGGATGAATACCCTAAACAACTTTCTGACGAACCTCTGTAATCCGCTGCAGACAAATACGTGCCCCGATGAGATAACGCTTCGCTATCCCACAGGGTAAACTCACGGGGCAGGCCCCCTTAGAGTAGAAAGCACTCTAAAAAAGGGGGCAGGCGGTGCCGGCTGCCAATTGCCGTCTCTGGACCAACGACTAAATTAGCTGTAAGTTCTGCTATAATAAGAGGATACACTCTTTTTGCCTCATTTTCCGAGCAGATGACCGCCTTTTACGCCACTGTACCCCACAGGATTATCGGAAGAAGAAATTGGCTGATTTACTTGATTTTTTTCTTGACTACCCTCAAAAAACAGTTTAATATAGTGAGTTGATTTACCGATGATGAACAAGATTGCGGACTGTCCCGTATTAGCGATGTTAATTTATGGTTGCTTTGAAAAGGGACGCGTAAGACGGGAAAAGTTTGTAAGTCTTTTCCTGAACGACAGTTAAGTTGCAAAGACGCTTTTTGGCGTCCGTTGTATATGGCAGATTCAACCTGGAATTCGGCCCCTTGATGTGGCGTTGAAAAGTGAATTTTAGAGTGAAACGAAATGTGCTTGAAAGAAGCATTCGCTTACCAGCGAGGGAGTGCTGGTATTGAGTATAAAATCAACCAATTGCGTGGGGAATACAAACTCGTCAATATCAAGAATGCCGCAGTTACAGCCGTGATTTTGGGCCGAGGTAGTTGATTGTACGCTCTGGCGAAGAGGATTTCGTAGCTCACAACCATTTCTTTGGAACTTTCCTGCCGGAAAATCCCGCAGTCTGTCTTCATTGACGGATGTTTTTAACTCTATGATAACTGCATAAGAAAGGTAGGGATTATGGATACCATAATGATGGCTTCAAGTATTAGCCTGCCGGATGTGCTTATCCCAATTGTTACGTTTGGTCTGGGAATCTGCCTGTTTGCTATTGTCTACCAGGTGATTTCCAAAGCAAAGGCCAAAACCTTCGAGCAGGACCAGCGGCGTCAGATTGAAGGTGCCAAAAGGGAGGCGGAGAACATAATTAAGTCGGCTCAGATTGATGCGGCTGCGGAGACCATCAAGAAAAAAGAGCAATTCACAACCGAGGCCAACCGAATGCGTGCCGAGCTGCACGAAACCGAAATGAGATTAAGCAAACGTGAGGATGTCCTTGATCGGCAGGCCGAACAGGTCCAGCAGCGGGATAAGAGACTAAAACAGCAGGAACAAGAGGTCGATAGAAGATTGCGCAATATTGGTCTCAAGGAAAAACAGCTTTCGGTTTTGATGGCAAAGCAGAAAAACCAACTGCTTAAGATCACGGCAATGGACATCGAAGCGGCCAAGGACTTACTCTTAAAGCGCCTCGAAGACGAGTGTGAGCATGAGATGTCTGCTTTGATTCAACGTAAGCTCGAAGAAAGTACCGAGACTGCCAACGAAAAAAGCCGGGAAGTAATCAGCGCCGCCATTCAGCGCTATGCCGCTGAGCAGACCTGCGAAGTATCTGTCTCAACCGTGGATATCCCGAATGATGATATGAAGGGCCGAGTTATCGGTAGAGAAGGGCGCAATATTCGGGCGTTTGAAAAAGCTACCGGCGTAGATGTCATCGTCGATGACACGCCCGGAATGATCGTTGTAAGCGGCTTCGATCCTGTCAGGCGTGAAGTTGCCCGCCTTTCGATGGAACGGCTCATCCAAGACGGGCGAATACATCCATCCCGCATCGAGGAGCTCGTCGCGCAGACCAAAAAAGATGTCAACCATAAGCTGTTACAGATTGGCAAGGACGCCGCCATCGAGACTCACGTAAAAGGATTGAGCAACAAAGTACTCAGTTTGATCGGTGCTTTGAGCTTCAGAACAAGTTATGGTCAAAATGTGCTTCGCCACAGCATTGAGGTTGCTTATCTGGCACAGGTTATGGCCGATGAGCTTGGTCTTGACGGCTCAATAGCAAGGCGTGCGGGACTGCTGCACGACATTGGCAAGGCCATCGACCATGAGGTTGAAGGCAGCCACCCGGATATAGGCGCAAATTACCTCAAGCGCTTTAACGAATCGTCTGTCGTGCTAAATGCCGTTGCGGGACATCACGGCGATATCCCGGCGGATAACCCTTATACCCCACTGGTTGGCGCTGCTGATGCAATTAGCGCTTCCCGACCCGGTGCCAGAAGAGAAACGCTCGAAAGATATATCAAACGTTTGGAGAAGCTCGAAGAAATCGCCGGCAGTTTTAAGGGAGTTGAAAATGCATACGCGATTCAGGCCGGGCGAGAAATCCGCGTGATTGTCGATGCAGAGAAAGTGAGCGATGATGCAGCAATGAAAATTGCTCGTGATATTGCCATCAAGATTGAAGGCGAGATGACCTATCCCGGTGAAATCCAGGTGACGCTGCTGCGTGAGGTCCGCTGCGTCGAGTACGCCAAGTAGATAAAGTGCCTAAAGTGTAAAGTGCCTAAAGTTCAAAGTTCTTATAACTTTAGTTCACTTTAGCTCACTTTAGCTCACTTTAGGCACTTGTACGCAAAGTAGATACGAGTTATGAAGCTAAACATTCTCTGTATAGGTGACATAGTGGGTCGGCCCGGCAGGCGTATTGTTGCCGACAAGCTAAAGCCATTAGTTAGCGAGCTGAGTATCGATTGCGTAATAGTAGATGCTGAAAACGCTGCCGGCGGCTCCGGCCTGACACCTCAAATCTACAATAAGCTGCTGCGATATGGCGTAAACCTGGTTACATTAGGTGACCATACTTACCGCAAAAGAGATATAATCAAGACGCTGGAAACAGCGGAGAATATCGCCCGTCCTGCAAATTTTTCCGAGCCGGCGGCCGGTAGAGGTTTTGGAGTTTACAAAACCAGTAAAGGACCAACCATAGCGGCTGTGGCTTTGATAGGTCGGCTCTTTATGAAGCCGGCTAACTGCCCTTATAATACTATTGATAGAATCCTTCCGCAGCTTCAGCAGAACGCCGATATCATAATTGTTGACTTCCACGCCGAAGCGACCAGCGAAAAGGTCGCGATGGGCTATCATCTTGACGGCCGTGTTAGCTTATGTTTCGGCACTCATACCCACGTTGTAACCGCCGATGAAAAAATCATGCCAAAGGGCACCGCATATATCACTGATATAGGTATGACAGGTGCACACGATTCGGTGCTCGGCCGAGGGGTCGAGAGCGTCTTAAAGTCGTTTAGAACACAGATGCCGTTCCCGTTTGAAATAGCGACCGGAAATGTGAAAATGAATGCAATTCTGGTTACGGTTGACAGCAATACGAAGAAGGCTGAGCGTATCGAGCGAATTAAGATTAACACCGAGAGCGAAGATTCGGCACGTTATGACAGTGATGACGGCAAGCCGGAATACTTCAATAACAACTTCTAATATTTCATCACCACTGTGGACGCTACAGCCTTAGGCTATGTATTTCACCTCTGGCTGTGGTGGGGCCAATTCACGAACCGCACTTAGAGCCTATCCCAATAACCCGCTCTATTGCGGCCGGCTGCAAAGCCCGATGCCTGCGTTGTCAGCCAAAAACGTTCTCAACGTGGAGAAAACCACTTCTGGCGAGCATTTTTGGCCTGCCGCCTTGGCCTTCCCGATATATCGGGACTCGGCC